>JAISTZ010000159.1 GCA_031272345.1 Spirochaetaceae bacterium
CACCAACCCCAACACCCTGGGGCTCTTCGACCCGAACATCCTGGAAATCACACAAATCGTCCACGACGCGGGGGGGCTCACCTACTACGACGGGGCCAACCTGAACGCCATCGTGGGCCTGGTGCGGCCCGGGGACATGGGGTTCGACGTGGTGCACCTGAACCTGCACAAGACCTTCTCCACCCCCCACGGGGCGGGGGGGCCCGGGTGCGGGGCCGTGGGGTGCAAGGAACTTTTGGCGCCCTTCATGCCCGTGCCCGGGGTCAAACAGGGCAGGGACGGGCTCCTGGAGTTCGACTATGACCGCCCCGAAAGCATCGGCCGGGTGCGCTCCTTCTACGGGAATTTCCTGGTGGTGGTCCGGGCCCTCACCTATCTCCTCACCCTGGGAAAGGAGGGGATCCCCCAGGTGGCGGTGAACGCGGTGCTGAACGCCAACTACATGATGGAGCGGCTTAGGAGCAAGTACGACGTGGCCTGTCCGGGCCGGTGTATGCACGAGTTCGTCCTCTCCCTGGAGGGCCTCAAGGCGGAGACCGGGGTGTCCGCCCTGGACGTGGCAAAGGCGCTCCAGGACCTGGGCTTCCACCCGCCCACCATGTACTTCCCCCTGATCGTGCACGAGGCCCTGATGATCGAACCCACGGAAACGGAGGCCCTGGAGACTCTGGACAGGGCCTGTGACGCCCTCCTTGGGCTCTACGGCGAGGCAAAGGTTGACCCGCAAAAACTCAAGGCGGCGCCGGTCACCACGGTGATCGGCAGGCCCGACGAGGTCGCCGCCGCCAGGCAGCCCGTGGTGCGCTGTCAATTCCCGTGTAAGGACGCCTGAGTGGAAATAGCAGCCGTCGCTTTTTCATTGCTAGGCAGTCTCGGTTTCGTGCTCCACGGCATGAAGATGATGAGCGACGGCATCCAAAAGAGCGCTTCCACGAATTTGCGGCGGTTCCTGGCCATGATGACCGGGAACCGGGTGCTGGCGGTGCTCACGGGCACCCTGATCACGGCCATAATCCAGTCCTCCAGCGCCACCACGGTGATGGTGGTGTCCTTTGTCGACGCGGGGCTCCTCACCCTGGAGCAGTCCATGGGGGTGATCTTCGGGGCCAACATCGGCACCACCGTTACCGCGTGGATCGTCTCCCTCTTCGGGTTCAAATTCAAGATAAGCCTCTTCGCGGTGCCCCTCTTCGGAGTCGGCTTCTTCGCCTCGGCCATCCGCCGGTCCAAGTGGAAGAACGCCGGGGAGGCCCTCATGGGGTTCGGGCTCCTCTTCCTGGGGCTCGACCTGCTCTCGTCGGCGATTCCCAAAATCACCGCCGACGACGTGGGATTTTTGACGGTCCTCTCGGGCCGGGGGGTGGTCAACATGATCGCCGGAATCGCCGCGGGTCTTGTCATCACCCTGCTGATTCACTCCTCCGCCGCCACGGTGACCATCATCCTCACCATGGCGAACCAGGGGCTCCTCACCTGGGAATTTTCCGCGGCCATGGTCCTGGGGAGCAACATCGGCACCACCATCGACGCGGTGATGGCCTCCTTCGGGGTGCGGATAAACGCCAAGCGCGCGGCCTTCGTGCACGTGATGTTCAACGTGGCGGGCACGGTGATTGCGGCCTTCTTCTTCAGGCCCCTCCTGGCCCTGGTGGATGTTCTGACTCCCGGGGACATCGCGTCGTCGATCACCGCCCACATCGCCATGCTCCACACGGTGTTCAACGTGAGCTGCACGATTCTCTTCCTGCCCTTCACCAGTCAGATCGCCCGGCTCACGGAGAAAATCATCCCCCAAAAAGAAGCGCTCCCCCCGGACGTATACAAATTCGAATTCGTGGAGCCCGGCCCCCGGGGGAACGTGGAAGGCTATATCATGCGGGCGGAAAAAGAAATCGCCGATATGACCAAGGTGGCCACCCAGATGTTCCAGCGGATTCAAACCGGTCTGCGGAACAGGAACGCCGAGGGTATCGACGCAAAGTACATGGAGCTCTTCGACCGGGACGAGAACTACGCGGACTCCATGAAGATGGAAATTTCCCACTACCTGGTGCGGTGCCTCGAGCTGCCCATGACCGAGCGGCTCAAAACCAATGTGTCCGCCATGCTCAGAATCGTCACGGACCTGGAGGAGATGACCGACGAGTGCATGAGCGTGGCGATTCTCCTGCAAAAGAGTGTGGAAAAAAACATGGCCTTCAACCCCGAGGACATCGACAGTCTCATCCCCTACTCGGACCTGGCCCAGGATTTCCTGAACTTCATCAGCGAGAACATCAACAAGCGGCTCTCCCCGGAACAGCTCGACCTGGCGGAGGAGCTGGAAGACCGGATCGACGACTTCCGGGAAAGCCTGCGGAAACGGGCCCGGCGCAGACTCGAGGAGGGCGCAAACGTGCGCTCGGAGCTGCTCTACATCGACCTGGTGCGGCACATCGAACGCATCGGCGACCGGGCCTTCAGCATTTCCGAGTCCCTGGCGGCCCAGCACGGCGGTGAAGCGCGGTAGACCGGCGCGGCAATGGGGTTATATATTCCAATTCTCAAACAGAAGACCCGGAATATGCTGGTAATGGTCCACATTGTTAGTCACCAGGGTATAGCCATTCTCGATACAGAAAACGATGTCAGAATCCAGGGCGTAGTCATTCACAGTGGTAAATCCCGCTTGAAGTTAAGCCGCGGCGGCATATCGTCGCCGGGAAGCGGCGGCGCTGCGTCAATGGCTGCGAAGAATTTTTTCCAGGCGGCGTGGTTACGGGCGACTTCCCGCTTGCGTTCCTCTTCTGGAGAGAGCACGGCGGGAACCTTGTCCCGGAGTATGACAATGATTTCCACCCGCCCGGCGCTCACGGTTGCCGGCAGGGGTTCGTCCAGCCGCAAGAGGCGGCGGCTGGGGTCAACGACGGCGGTTTGCTGTATGGCGTTCATACCATCAGCTTATGACCACAGGGATGATTCGTCAAGCCCGGCGGCGGGACCGGTGTCCCTTAGGGTCCTGCGGATGAGCCGGGGATCGAAGCCCAGCCGGAGGAGCCTCCGGGCGGCCCGATCCGGGGTCAGCCCCTGTTTCACTGCCCTGGCGGACTCGGCCCGGCAGGCTTCTGCTTCGTCATGGGCGGAGAAAAATTCATCCAGGGCGGCGGCGGCGGTTTCCCTGGGGATGCCCCGCTTGGCGAGCTCCCCCTCCAGACGCCTCCGCCCCTCGACTTTTTTGAGACCCCGCTCGGAAAGCCATGCCCGGGCATACCGGGCGTCCGAGAGGCGGCCCGATGCTTCCAGATAATCCAGGGCCTGGGAAGCGGCGGCGGGGTCGTGGTGTTTTTTGAGGAGCTTCCGGCAGAGCAGGAGGCGGCTGTGTTCGCTCCGCGCAAGCAGCGCCAGGGCCGCGCGCTCGGCCAGGTAGGACCTGGAGGCCCCCAGGAGCCGCTCCGCATCCGCCGGGGAGATCTCCGCCCCCTCCCGGGGGAGGGCGGAATCCCCCCCGCCGAGGTAGTCCGGGCGGACAAAAAAAGACTCGCCGGTTTCGGCCCGTGCCTGCACACAGCCGTCCGGGAGCCTCCTTATGCCGGTGATGGTGATCGGGGGCCGCCTAGCGCTTGCTGAACTGGAACCGCCTGCGGGCGCCCCGCTGGCCGTATTTCTTGCGCTCCACCATGCGGGAATCCCTCGTGAGGTAGCCGTTTGCCTTGAGGGAGGGGTAGTTGCTTTGGTCAACCTGGATGAGAGCCCTGGCCAGACCGTGGAGACAGGCCCCTGCCTGGCCGCTGGTTCCCCCGCCGGTTACGTTGATGAGGATGTCGAATTTGTTTTCGTTGGAGGTGACCATGAGGGGCAGCCGCACAACCCTGGCCTGCTCAGAGGTGGCGAAGTAGGTGTTGATGTCCCTGCCGTTGATGGTTATCTTGCCCGAGCCTTCCCTGAGGAACACCCTGGCCACCGCCGTCTTCCGCCTACCCGTTCCAATGGCAATATTTTTTTCCATCTGTATTACTCCCTATAGTTCCAGCGCCCTGGGACTCTGCGCTCCGTGGGGATGCGAAGGCCCGGCGTAGATCTTTACGTTTTTAAGCAGCTTGCGCCCCAGGTGACCCTTGGGCAGCATACCCTTTATGGCGATTCTGAGGGGGTCCTCCGGGTGGCGCTTGATGAGCTTTTCAAAGGAGATTGACCTGAGACCGCCGACGAAGCCCGTGTAGTGGTGATAGATCTTGTCGCTGGCCTTGTTGCCCGTAACCGCCACCTTGTCCGCGTTTACGATGACGATGTAGTCGCCCATCTCCTGGTGGGGAGCGAAGGACACCTTGTGCTTGCCCCGGAGCATGTACGCAACCTTGGCGGCCACCCGCCCCAGGGGTTTTTCCGCCGCATCGAGCACGTACCAGTCCCGGACAGCGTCTTTTTCGTTTATAAAAATCGTTTTCATCCTGTTACCTTTTGCCTACCGAGTAGGAACAATAATTCTAGCGGAAAAATCGAAGCGAGTCAAGCTCAGGGCGAATTTTTTTGCTTTTTTTTGGGCTCCGGCCGGGCCGTGGACTCCCGCACCACCAGCCTGTGGGGGACGACCCCCTTGCCCGGCAGGTCCGTGCCGGGCCGGGTGATTCTGTGGTGGATGAAGAAGGCCGCCTCGGCGCCCATCTCCGGAATCGGCTGCTTTATGGTGGTGAGCCTGGGGCACAGATATTCGGACGCTTCGATGTCGTCGAAACCCACCACGGACACGTCCCCGGGCACCCGGATCCCCGCGTCCCGGAGGCCCCGGATCGCCCCCATGGCGAGCTCGTCGGTGATGGCGAAGACCGCCGTGAAGTCCCTGGTGCGGGAGAGGAGGGCCTCCGCGGCCCGGAGACCCGATTCCGCGGAAAAGAGCTCCGACGGGGCAATCCGCCCCCGGTCCGCCCGGAGTCCCGCCTCTTCCAGGGCCTGGAAGTAGCCCTGGGTCCGCTTGACCGCCCAGGAGAATCCCCCCGCGTAGATCAGGGCGATTTTTTTGTGCCCCAGGCCGATCAGGTGGGCCACCGCGTCCCTGGCGGCCCGCTCGTCGTCAACGTGGATGCAGGGAATCACCCCGGAGGACACCGTGCACGCCACCGCGGGGATCTTCTCCGCCGCGAGATACTCCGCCACCTGGGGCAGCTTCATCTCCTGGAGGAGGATGATACCGTCCAGGCTTTCGGCCTTGATCTTGTTGAGACATTCCCCGTCCCCGGAGCCGTCCAGGGCGGCAAAAAAAATCAGGATGTGGTAGCCGAAGGTCTCCAGGTGGCGCTCGATCACCGAGATGAGCTGCCGCTGGAACATGTTGAACAGGTCGGGAATCACGATGCCCACGGTGAAACTCCGCTTGAGCACCATGCTCCGGGCGGCCTTGTTGGGCACGTACCCGGTCTCTTCGATGAGCTTGAGAATCCTGGAGCGCTTTTCCGGATTCACGTATTTTTTGCCGTTCACGACCCTGGAGACCGTTGAGGGCGACATGCCCGCTTTTTTTGCGATGTCTTTGATGTTGACCATGGGGTCTCATGCCTCCATGAGGGCCTCCAGGTTGATTTCCCCCGCCGCGCAGGGGGTGGTGACGGCCCAGTTTTCCAGCACCTGGGGGTGCACTTCCCCGAACACACCGGCCCCCTTGCCCCGGATGAGCACCTCCGCCTGCCTGCCGGGGATGAATCTGCTGTCCGAGGACTCCCGCACAACGTATTCGTGCCCAAGGAAATAGAGCAGGGCCGCGACTTCGCCCGCCGCCTCGTTGAAGTTGGCCCCCCCGGAAGCGATGAGGAATCCCAGGCTCTGAATCGTCCGTGTGCCGGTGACGTCCCCCGGGTCGAGGAAGGCGACCTTGCCGGTCTCGAAAATCCTGTGGGGGTAGGCCGCGTTCCCGGACCCGGCCTCAGACGCCAGGAGGGACGGGATGATCGAGGGCCGCACGAACTGGTAGTTCTCGCTCATGGGGTTGGCGATTTCTATTACCCCGGCGGCGTCGGCCCCCATGTTGTCGATGAAGTCCCTCTTTGACCCCAGGTAGTTGAAGATGAATTCCTGGTAGCCCATGCCCGTCATGAGGGCCTTGACCTTGCGGCTGAACAGGGTGACCGGGGTGAGCCGCCCGATGGTGAAGTCCCTGGGTTTTTCCGGGGGGAATTTTTCCAGGGTCATGCCCACCATGACGTCCTCGATGGCGTCGACCTGGTGGAGAAAGTCGTTGCGGTAGGGGGGGGGCTTGAGGGTGATGACGGCGGAGTCCCCGGTTCCGGCGATTCCCGTGACGGTGTTCCCCATGCGCTCCAGGGCACGGCGGGCCTCGTCCGGGGAAAGGCTGCTCCCCAGGAGGCGGTTCATGGCCCCGACGCCCATGTCCAGGGGCTGCTGGAAGTAGAAGGGCACACAGATGTCCCTCCCGAAGCCCGTGTCGTAGGGGTGGCGGACCATGCAGGGGAGGATGTCATACCCCGCGTCCGCGAAGTCGCAGGCCACGATGTTGGTCGCCAGGAGCAGGGAGGGCATGTCCGTGCCGGTCATCTCCACCAGGAGGTCCGAGTCCCCCACCTTGACCGCCCCCAGGGTGGCGCTGTTGATGATCGGCGCCATGGAGAGGACCTCGTCCCTGTCGTCCGTAAGGAGGGGGAACCTGGGCTTGTCCGCGATGATCCAGCCGTATTCCCGGCCCTTGGGGTGGTCCGAGAGAATTTGGCGGCAGGTCATGGGGGACTCACACTGGAGGGGGACGAAGCTCGTCCTGTCCGGGTCCACGGATTTGTAGTGCACGGGCCACTTGATGAGGCTCGACCGGTAGATGCCCATGGAGATGGACTTGCGCTTTCTGCCGTAGTTCCAGCACAGCTTCTCCTGGGTTTGGATGATGTCCAGGAGCATGGGCTCGTCGATGGACTTGCCCGAAATGACGAAGGCCGTCATGAAGGGGCGGATGTCCCTGAGGCCCTCATCCACCGTGACGAGCCGGCTGCCGCTCTCCCGGAGCTTGCCGGGGTACGAAAGCAGGGGGCCGAAGTCCCGCTGTTTCCCTGTCCGGTGGAGCCGGAGCAGCCGGGCCAGTCCCGCGGTGGACCAGAGGTCGGGCCGGTTTGTGTCGTTCAGCTCGATCTTAATCGTGCGCTCCCCCTGGGGGAGGGATTCGTCGCTCTTTTCGTCCAGCTCGGCCTTGGCGTAGACCAGCCGTTCCTCCAGGGCCTCCCAGGCGGGGGCGTCCGCGTTGTCCTTTGGTTCCGCCTCCCCCAGGAGTTGAAAAAAGAGCTTTTGGTTGACTTCAATCTTTGGCATAGGGTATCTCCAGGAACCAGGATAGCGGAAAAGGGGGGGCGTGTAAAGGGGCTGGGGGCTGGTGCCAGGCGCATGCGCCTGGCACCAACACGGCGTCATCCCCCCGGTGCCAGGCACATGTGCCTGGCACCGGGGAAGGGATGGGGGAGAACGAGCGGCGGTGTGCGGACATCGTATTGAATGGCGTTGTGACGGAGATGAAGACTGTCATGGGAAACAGGGAGACCTTGGGATGGCGTTTTAAATATGGCTACCGGCAGGGAAAAGATTTGCTCCTGGAGCACCCGGAAATTACAGCCCATTCGGTGTTTATCTGGCTCCTATCTGACTTAACGGTGGTCAGCGTCAAGGCAAAAATTGCCGGCGAATTGAAGAATCGACTGGATAACGGCAATTTTTTCTGTTTTTTTGAGAGGACAAGTGAACTGCTTACCTGGTCATACCAAGAATTGAGGGCGTTTATTCGTCCAGACAAAAAATAACCTGTCTGACCGCTTGCAAGTGGTCAGACAGGAGCGGCGGTCGAGGCAACAAAGCCGCCTCGACCAGTGGCTTGTTTTAAACATACCACATCCTGAGCCGTTCTGTCAAGCGGAAAACGGCGAATCGCCGCAAAAAAAACGCCCCCTGTCTCCAGAGGGCGTTCTCTACACACCGGCCATCACGTGCGCCGGCTGCACACGGTTACGCTACACACCTGTCGGCGTGATGACAGCAGCGCTAACGGCAAACGTGTCATTCTTGTCGATGTCAGTACCGCTGCTTCCGCCGGTGATGGTGCCGGAAGCGGGAGTTGCCGCTTTCACTGCCGATGTGCTGCCCGCACTGGTCGAAATCGTGGCTTCAGCCAGTGTAGCGGCGGTGTCGGGTGACAGAGCCGTTGTGTCCTCAACCGCGTTCGCCTTGACTGCGTTGACTGTGGTGATCCCCCCCGCCTTGGTGAAGATTCCCCCGGACGCCGCGCCGCTTGTGCCGGCATAGGCCAGCGTGAGGACCTTGCCGTTGGCGATGCTGATCTTTCCCTTGGACGACACGTCGAGGATAACGCCAGTGACGGTGGTATCGCCGGAGACGGCGAGCACGGAGTCAGACGTGCCGAAGGTGAGGGTGGCCGCGGTGGTGGTCAGCGCGGCTCCGGGTGCAGTATACCCCGCGATGGCGTTATACCCGAACGCCACAGCGGTCGATGTGACGCCCGCAGTCAGGGTACCGTCAGTCTTGCCGCTTTCAGGGGTGAAGTTGTAGGTGGAACCGCTGATCTTCGCGCTGGCGTGGCCCAGGGTGATGGCCTTGCTGGTCGCCAGGGCGACATAAGCTGCGGCGTTGTTGATTTTGAGTTCATCGACCAGGGTTAAACCGTTGTTCAGCACGAGCCCGCCGTTCACCGTGACTTTCCCGGAGGGGGCCGCCACGCCGGTGAACGTCCGGACTTTATTCGCCGGAATGGTGAGCTCATCGTCGGTGATGGTTGTGCCGCCGTAGGTCACGCTCGCAACCGCGCTCTCAATGAAGAGCGGGGCCTTTGCTACGGCTGGCGCGGCAATGATGATGCTGCCGGAGCCGGTGGGCGCGTTTGTGAGGACCGCAAACGTCCCGTAGGGCGCCGTCAACGTACCGTCTACTTTGAGGCTCGTGACCGCCGCGAAGGTGTCCCCCGTCTGGCTGGCGGTGAGTGAGCCCTTTGGCCCGACCACGACCTTGGTCAGTTCGGCGTTAATCACGCTTGAAGAGTCACTGGCTGTGCTCAGCGTGCCGTTGACAGTGAGCGTACCCGTGGGCGCGAAAGCGCCGCCGGTGGGCACGTAGCTCGTTCCCTCGCGGATGGTGAGGTCTGCCACACCGGCTACCGTCGTGCTGCTCAAGTTGAGGCCGAACCTGCCGTTGGCAAGGGACTTCACCGTATCGGTAGTCGCGGCAACCGGCACCACGTTGTCAAGTATGGCGTCCTTTTCGAGGTTCAGCACGGCGTTGCTGGAAGCCGAAGCCCCCTTGACCACGCCGCTCGAGATAGCGGCGATGACTTTCGCTTCCGTCAGGGCGACATAAGCGTTGTTCTTGGAGGCAGGCGCGAATTTGACCGCCCCCAGGCCCGTGTCCAGGTCCAGGGTGCCGCCCGCCTTTACGTTCACCGTGCCGGCGCCGTTATCAACGGTGGCGTCGCCGATTTGCAGGAGCTTGGGTCCGCTAGTATCAGCCGTCAGCTTTGCGCCCTTCATCACATTGACCGTTCCCTTCACGGTAAGGGTGCCTGCGAGTGTCACATTGTTGTACAGGTTGACCGTCACGTTGGCGGGAATTTCCGTTACCGTGAGGGTGGTGCCCAAGGCCGTGCCGATATAGGCGAAGGTTTTTGAGCCTGTCCCCGCCAAGGCAATCGCCGTCACGAGGTCGTCCTCGCTCTTGACGACTGTCCCGTCAAACCCCGCGTTGACCGTAATGGTCTTCTCCTCCGTGGCGTTCTCGCAGCCCATCATAACCGTAGCTGCCAGCACGAGTGCGGCAACTCCCAAAAGTAGACTCAGTTTCTTCATATTGAGTCCTCCTTGCTTTTTATCGCCCCGCCTGGGCAGGGCGTCCCCCCAACGGGGGGTCAAAAAAGATAAGGAGTGTGTGTTGAAGGTTGACCCTTTGGGGGCTATACTTCCAACGCACACATCGTGTCCCCGGACGGCGCAAAATTTTTCAGGTTTACCGCCGCCGGGGTTATCTTTTTTTATACAATTCAATGCGCCGTCTACGGCGCCGTCTATAAACAGGAGAAACCCCCGGCCCCTAAGAGTCTCAAGAAATGGGCCGGGGACTTCTCCAACGGAATACCGAGAATCTCAGTGCGGCAGCGCCCTGGCGCCGCCGGGGGATTGGTTCCCTGGGCCGCAAACGCAAGGGCCTGGGCTATCCCCAGGATGTAGTCCTGCTGCCCCTCCTGGAGGGATGAAAAATCCTTGCACACCTTGTCGAGCTTTTCAGACTTTCCCACAGCGCAATCCTCACTTATAGAAAATATTATCTCTCTTTTTGAATTTTGTCAAGCGTTCAGGTCAAATTTTTGTTGAAAAATGCGATTTTTTTCGTTATAATGAGGAAAATGCTGGTCAATGAACGCATAAAACTCGTGCGTAAAACCCTAAATCTGTCACAAACCGATTTTGCAAAGGCGATTTTCATCAGTAACGGCTACATAGCGGACTTGGAAAATGACCACAAAAAGGCAGTCCCCAGAATTCTGCGCCTGATTTCCCTTACCTTCGGCGTCAGCGAGGAATGGCTCAGGGACGGCGCCGGAGACATGTTCTATAAAAGCCCTGAAGAAAAAAAACAGCGCCTCATCAGCCTCTTCAGCGAGCTGCCCCCCAGATTCCAGGACTACGTGATGCTCCAGATAGAACAGCTCCTCCGCCTGAGCCAGCCCCAGGAAGGACCCTAGCGGACGGGGCCGGAGGCAGGGGGAGACTTGCGGAAAATAGTCCGGTGTGGTACGCTATATGATATGGAGGTTAAGCCATGACGCAGATTGCCGTTGATGACCGGTTAATCACGAAAGCCCGCTCGCTTATTGATGGGCTTACGGACGAGGAAATCGTCAATGCCGCGTTGGACGGCTGGGTTGTCAGGAAGGAGAACCGGAAAGAAATCGATACCCTTTTCAAGGAATGCCGGGGTGCGCTTACTTGGGAAAGCGAAATCACGCCGGTTCAGGTCAGCAGCGCCGCTGGGTGACGGGCGGCTTGTATGGTAATGCCCGATGCCTGTGTGAGGATTGATTATTTCAACAGACCGTCCGCCAAGGAGTTTGCAAAAAAAATTGACTAAGCGGGCCCTTGTCATCTATGTCCTCGTCTTCCTGGGGGTGACGTTCCTCGGCGCCGGTCTGGCCCTGCGGTTCTCGCCATTCCCGGAACTCAGCCGGTTCCTGGGGCGGCCCTACAGCACACGGGTCTACGACAGGCGGGGAACCCTCCTCTGGGTCAGGCCCCTGGAGGAGGGGCTCCGGCGGGAATGGTACGGCTACGATCAGATCCCGGAGCGGGTGCGGGAGGTCTTTGTGGCGGCGGAGGACAGGAATTTCTTCCGCCACCTCGGGGTTGATCCGGGAGCGATTCTCCGGGCGGCCTTCCAGAATGCGTCCCAGGGCAGAACCGTAAGCGGCGCATCCACAATCACCATGCAGCTCGCCCGGATGGTGTGCCCCCGCCGGGGCGGGAAGGTCACCCTGGGGCGGAAGATCGCCGAGGCCCTGAACGCCCTCAGAATCGAGGCCCGGCTTTCCAAGAAAGAAATCCTGGAGCTCTACCTCAACGCCCTGCCCTTCGGGAGCAATGTCGAAGGGGTGGGCTCCGCGGCGCGGACTCTCTTCGGGAAAACCCCCTACGACCTCACGGACCCGGAGATTCACGCCCTGGCGGTGATTCCCCGGCGGCCCGGAAGGTACAACCCGGTCTCCAATCCCCAGGGGGCCTACGCCGGGGCGATCGAGCTGGGGGCCCTCACGGGGTTTGCGGCGGCCCCGGAGGAATGGGGGATCGCCATGGCGGGGGCTGGAACCTACGTGTACCCGGCCCTGCTTTCCCACTGCGTCCGGTTCGCCCTGTCGAAGTTCGACGTCCCCCCGCCGGAGCTCCGCCTCACCGTTGACGCCGCCCTCTCCCTGGAGGCGGAAGCCCTCATCCGTGCCCGGCTTTCGGAATACGCGGACGCCAGAATCACCGACGGGGCGGCTCTTGCGGTGGACAACGCCTCCGGGGAAATCCTTGTGTGGGCCGAAAGCGGCGGGGCGGACGGGGAAATCGACGGGGTTCTCGTAAAAAATCAAAGCGGCAGCGCCATGAAGCCCTTCTTGTACGCCCTCGCCCTGGAGATGGGATTTCCCCCGTCCACGGCCCTGCCCGACGTGCCCTCGGACTTCGGGGCCGCCGAGGTCTACGTGCCCCTCAACTTCAACAACCGGTACAACGGTCCGGCGCTCCTCAGGAACGCCCTGGCCTCAAGCCTGAACGTGCCCGCGGTCTACCTGCTCTACCGAATCGGCGTGGACAATTACCTGGAAAAACTCGCCGCCCTGGGATTCGATTCCCTGGGGGGACTGCGGGACGGGACCGGTCTCTCCCTTGCCCTGGGGAGCGGGGAGGTCACCCTGTACGAGCTCGTCCGGGCCTTCTCGGTCTTTGCCAGGGACGGGGTCCTCCCGGCCCTCACCCTGAATCGCGCCGAAAAGAGCGCCCCCGGAGAGCGGGTCTACAAAAAGGACACCGCCCGGATCATCTGTTCGTTCCTCTCGGACCGGGCGGCCAGGGCGAGCGGCTTCGCCTTTTCCAGGGTGCTCGCGCCCCCCTACCCGGCGATCTTCAAGACCGGCACGGCGAATCAATTCCAGGACATAACCGCCCTGGGGGGCACCGTGCGCTACACCGCCGGGGTGTGGATGGGGAATTTTTCCGGGGAAACGGTGATAGGAAAGACCGGGAGCTCGATCCCCGCGGAGGTGGCGCGGTCCATCCTGGACGCCCTCACCGCCGGGGACGAAGGCGCGGGGGAGCGGCCCCAGGGGTTCCCCCTCCCGGAGGCCTACGCCCTGCGGCCCGTGTGCGCCCTCTCCGGTCGTGCCCCCGGGCCGGACTGCCCGGCGGTGACGGAGGAATTCGCCCTTGCCGGCCTGGGGGAGGCCCTTGGGCCCTGCCTGTGGCACTACCGGGAAGGGGGCCGGGTTAGGACCCGCTTCCCCGATGCCTACGGGCGGTGGTTTTCGGGCGCGAACACCGGGGCGGCCCTCTTTGAAACCGGAGAGCCCCTGGGCTTCCTCTATCCCCTGGACGGGGCGGTCTTCGTGTACGAGGACGCCCTCCCGGCGGGGCTCCAGCAAATTTCCGTTGACTGCGCGGGCGGCAGGGACAGCCGGGCCCGGCTCTTTGCCGGCGGCGAACCCCTGGGCGAGCGGGGCCGTCCCTTCTCGTGGACAGTGCCCCTCAGCCGGGGGACAACGGCCCTCACGGTTGAGTGCGGCGGAGAGCGGGCGTCAATCACCTTCACCGTGAAGTAGCGCGCCGGCAAAAAACTATGGAAGCGCAGGAAAGATCAACCGGGACTTTTTCAGCGGACCCCTACAGCTCCGCCACCGTGTCCAGGGCGATCCGCGCCATGTCCGTGAAGGTTGTCTGGCGTTCCTCCGCAGAGGCGGCTTCCCCGGTGACAATATGGTCCGACACGGTGAGTATGGCCAGGGCCCGCCGCCTGAAGAGCGCCGCCAGGGTGTAGAGTTCCGCACTTTCCATCTCCATGCCCAGGACGCCGTACCTGGCCCAGACCTTCCAGTTCTCCCTGTCGTCGTAGAAGAGGTCCGTCGACGCCACCGTGCCCACAAGGTGACGAAGTCCCAGGGTTTCCGCCGCGTGATGGGCCCTTTGCAGCAGGCCGAAGTCCGCGGTGGGCGCAAAACACAGGTCCCCGAACCGCTGCCGGGGGATCGCGGAGTCCGTACACGCGCTTGCCGCCAGGATGATGTCCCGCACTTGGGTCTCCGCCTGAATCGCCCCGCAGGTGCCGATCCGCACCGCCGTGGTGACTCCGTAGAACCGGAAGAGTTCGGTCACGTAAATCGACATCGAGGGCTGGCCCATGCCCGTTCCCTGCACGGAGACCCGCTTGCCCTTGTATGTGCCCGTAAAGCCGAGCATGTTGCGGATGGTGGTGTAGCATTGGGGGTTCTCCAGAAAATGCTCCGCCATGTATTGGGCACGGAGGGGGTCCCCGGGCAGCAGAACCGCCTGGGCAATCTCCCCTTCCTTTGCCGCGATGTGGGTGCTCATAGATTCACTCCTTTAATATTTGAAGTCGCTCCCGCCGATGAATTCCCGGATGATTGACTGGCCGGGCACGTTCTTGGCGGGGATGGGCAAAAAGTGGTCCAGGAAGGACAGCAGCCGGGACGCCTCGGCGTATTCGTCCTCGAAGGGGGACACGCACCGGAGCAGGGAGTCCGCATAGACCTTGAGCACGGGAAGCTCGTAGTCCAGGGCGGTGTTCAAAATGGCGTCGGCGTTTCTCTGGAAGGGGAAGATGTGGAGCCGCTCCCCCCGCTGCACGTTGGCCCAGGACTTTATGGTTGCGGCGGCGCTGTGCCCCCGGAAGAGGGAGTCCCGCACGATCCGCCGGATGAGCCGGTTGTCGCTGGCGGGCACCCGGTTGTGGTCGTCCAGGCTGAGTTGGGTGAGGGCGGAGAGGTAGAGCTTGAACTTGTATTCGGCGGGCACTCCGGGGGTGAGCTTGTCGTTCAGCCCGTGGATTCCTTCCATAATCAAAATGTCCCGGTCCGCCAGGGCGAGGGTCGTCTTGCCCAGGGACCGCTTGCCGGAAATAAAATCGTACTCCGGAAGCCGTATCGTCCTGCCCCGGAAGAGGGCGTCCAAATCCGCGCCGAGCTGTTCCACGTCCAGGGCTTCCAGACATTCGTAGTCGTAATTGCCCTCCGCGTCCCTGGGGGTACGGTCCCGGCCCCTGTAGTAGGAGTCCAGGGAGATGAGCTTGGGGGTGTACCCCAGGGCGTGCAGGTGCAGGGCGAGTTTTTTGGACGAGGTGGTTTTGCCGGAGCTTGAGGGCCCGGCCATGAGCACCAGGCGCACGGTCTTCCGCCCGGCAATGGAATCCGCAATCCCCGCAAAGTGTTTTTGCTGCAAGAGCTCGGTGATGTCAATCAATTCTTTGATTCCCCGGTTGTGGATGAGCTCGTTCAAACTGGCGGCGCTCGTAACGCCCACGAGCCGCCCCCACTCCTTGTATTGCTTGTACACGGAGAAAAGCTGGGAATCATCCGCAAAGGGCGCAACCTCATCGGGCCTGTCCCAGGGGGGGTAGCGCAGCAAAAAGCCCTCGGCGTAGCGGGTCAGGTCGAAGACCCGGAGGCCCCCGGAGGAGGACGCCAGGGGGCCGTAGTCCATCTCGGTAAAGCCGCCCATGGTGTTGACCTTGATGGAGGGCGGGCAGATGTACCGCAGCATCTTCCGGGTTTCCACCAGGCCCAGGGTCTCGAAGAGGGCGCAGGCGTCGGCGTAGGAGATGGTGTCCGCGGTAATCGGCAGGTTTTGTTCCGCCAGGCTCAGCATTTCGTCCTTGAGGGCCCTGATGTCGTCGTCAGAAAGGGGGGAATTTTTTTCCAGGGTGTAGTAGTAACTGTCCCCCAGGCTGTGCCCGATGAGGAGCCGCGCCCCGGGGAAAAGTTTGTGGCTGGCGCTTGAAAGCAGGAAGCACAGGGATTGCCGGTATACCTCCGATCCCTTGCGGGTTCCCTTGAGCACCGGCTCAAGGCCGCAGTTCACCTGGATGCTGGATGTGAGGGACGCGAGCTTGTTGTTGATGAACACCGCAAGGATTGTGTCGGGGTCTTCGTCAAAGCAGGTCAAAAAATCAATCGGAGCCTTCCCAACCGGGGCGCGCACGGTTTTTCCGTTTGGGAAGGAGATAGTCACTTCTTTCATGGGCTTGAGTATACAGGGAAAAGGAAGGACCCGCAAGGCGGCTCACAGCCCCCGGTGGTAGGGCCTGGGGGCGAATCCCTCTGTTTCCGCCCGGAGCAATTGCCGCAGGAGCCGGGGTTTGTCCTGGGGCAGCGTGCCCCCCAGGGCCAGGTAGTTTGACGCATGGTTGGTCCTGAAGACACAGTCCTTTGTTACGTTGATGTTTTCCAGGATGAGCCGGGTTTCCGCGAGGGACTGGGCCACCGTGAGGCGGCGGAATTTGCCCGACTGGATGTCGTAGTAGAGGGGGGCCGGGGGCTCGGAGTGCAGGGTGAGGAGGGCCGCGTAGGAGGGCTCTGCCTCGGAAATCAGGGAACCGCTCGCTCTGGCGTGGTCTTCGGAGCCCTCGGGCCCGGCGAGCCCCACGATGAACGTGGCCGATGTCGCGATTCCCGCGTCCTCCGTCTTGCGGATCGCTTCGATTATCTCCGCCCTGGTTGCGCCCTTCTGCACATCCCGCAGCACCGTGTCGCTGCCGGATTCCGCGCCGATGTAGGCTATGCGGACGCCCTTTTCCCGCAGGAGCTCCAGGTCCTCCGGGGACTTGCGGATCACGTCCTTTGGGGTGGCGTAGATGCCCACCCGCTCACATTCGGGGAAGAGGGCGGCGATCCGGTCCAGGATGCGGACGAGGGATTCGGTCTTGAGGACCAGGGCGTCCCCGTCGGCAAGGAAGATTCGGTCGACCCTGGGGATGGCGGCCCTGCATTCCTCCAGGTCCCGGAAGATTTCGGCTTCACCCCGGATGCGGAAGGGCTTGTTCCGGTACATGCTGCAAAAGGTGCAGGTGTTGCTGGAGCAGCCCAGAGTCACCTGGATGATTAAGCTGTAAGCTTCGCTGGGCGGCCTGTACACGTCGCCATAGTAGTGCATGAAAAACCTCCAAAAAATTCAATGTGTTTGCGCCGTGACGGAAACCGTGTGGGGCGGGAAGGCCCCGTTCACCCTTCGGTCCAGGATGAATGTGCTGCCCTGGAATTCCCCGGCGGGATAGGGCGCGTCCGACAGGTTGATAATCCCGCCGATAGCCCCGGAGCGGCTGAGGATGCGGTACACGTCCTTGTCCAGCCGCTGGGCCCCGTAGTCGTCCCGGGAAAGCCGCTCATAGAGCGAAAGCAGGCGGCCCGTGAAGGCCAGGTCGGCCTCCGAGAGCCGGAGGGGGTCGTCGGAAAACATGATTTGCCCGGCGAGCAGGAAATTCACCACGGCGATGAGCTCCTTCTCCTGTTCTGTTAGTTTGCAGTTTACGCTCCGGGTGAACACCACGTCCGGGTCGGAACAGAAGACCGTGTTGTCCAGGAAGGACCGCCCGATGGTGTCCAGCAGGTTGATGTACGCGCTCGGTCTCCCCGCATGACCCAGGAGCTTTGCGGCGTTCCAGTCCCATTTCTCCAGGGTGTCCGCGCCGGTGCGCATGAGGGGGAAGTGACGGCTCGACGGCCCCAGGGGGGCGCCGCATCCCAGGTAAGCCACGGGCAGGCCCGATGGGGTCGTCCTGACTGCCGTAAGGAGGGAACAGAGGCGCTCGAAATTTTCGTGCAGGGCCCCCTCCCCGGAGGGCTTCCCCAGGAGATAGCCCGCATAGAGGAAGTCCAGCTTTAAGTACCGGAACCCCCAGGCGATCACGGTCTCGATCACCCCGGCGAGGTAGTCCCGCACGTCCCGCCGGGAGATATCCAGGCAGTAGTACGCGCCGTCCCACCGGGGATTCCACCCCGCCACAACGGGCCGTCCCTTTGCGTCCCTGAGCACCCACTCGGCCCTCTCCCGGAAGACGGCCGCCCTTTTGGTGACCAGGAGCGGGGCGACCCAGAGGCCCGGAATGAATCCCGCCCCCTCGATGCGCTCCGCCAGGGCCGCAAGCCCCCTGGGGAACCGCTTGGGGTGGGGGTCCCACTGGCCCACGCAGACCTCCCAGCCGTCGTCAATCTGGAACACCAGGGGCTGCCTTGTGTCGATGAACATGCCCTTGAGGAGATTCCCGGTTGTGGAGAGCCCCGAGAGGTCCTCCAGAATCAGCTCCTCGTCAATGTTCGTGTAATGGTTGTACCAGGACTCATACCCCCCGATGACCCCGCCCTTCCAGGATGACCGGAGAAAGCCCAGGCCGGAAAAATCCTGGGCGAATTCCGCTTTGAGGGCGTCCTTGAAGGCGAAGTACCCTTGCCGGGCGAACAGGGTGATTTCAGCAAGGAGCTCCCCTGTCTGCCAGACCTTGCCGGGGCAGAAGACCTCCGCCGAGACCCGGCGGTCTTTTCTGTGGAACCGGAAGTTCACCGGCGGCAAGGGGGCGCCGTCCTCCGGGCTGTGTGTCCGGGCAAGGAGGCACAGGTAGGTGTCCCCGGCGCGGAGGTAGGTGACGAAATGGGCGCTCACTTCGCCGTCCTCCGGGGTCTCCCCTTCCCTGGCGGTCAACTTGAGGAGTGACGTGAGGAGCAGCACCCTGTGGGACTGGGCTTCGCTTTCGGAGAGCTCCCAGCCCCCGGACCAGGACTGCCAGCCCCCGGCGTGGACGGCCACATCCCGCCCCTGGGTAAAAAGCGCGCCGTCTTCGCCCCCCAGACTCGCCAGGGCAGCGAGCTCCCCGTATGACCAGGAAGCCAGGGGAATCACGTTTTTCTGGGGCGTGTCCGGGGTGAACCGGAAGGTTACAACAAGGTGTTTCCGTGTCTCCATGCAGAAAAGTATAACCCGCCGCCGGGGGCTCGTCAATCCCCGCGGCGCCAGGCGTATGCGCCGGGGGTCTACTCCTCCAGGGCTTCTATGTGGCGGTCTACGACTTGGCTCACGGCGGTTTCGACTGCTTCGCGCAGGTCCAACAGGACCGCCGTGTGGAGCTTTTTCAGCGCCCGGGCAGGGGCAGGGGGCATGGAAAAGAGCTCCAGGGTGTCCACTTCCAGGGCGAAGGCGAGTTTCCCCAGCATCTCCGGTGACGGAAATTGCCGCGTAAGTTCTATCATGGCAACGTGATGGGTTGAGGTGTTCGCTTTTTCCGCCAATTTCGCCTGGGAAAGGCCCAGCTCCCCGCGAAAACGTTTCAAATTTACCGCCAGCAATTGCCTCAGGTCTGTCATACCACCAAAACACCCATGGGACCCGCCAAAACGTCAATTTTAACGGCCTTCCGCCCCCTATTACCGGATAGATAATAAAAACCTGAAAAACCCGCTTGACAAATTATGTAAAAGGTATTTATATTCTTCCTGGGAGTGA
>JAISTZ010000048.1 GCA_031272345.1 Spirochaetaceae bacterium
GTCTCCTCTTCCCCGGATGTTCCCGCCGGTTGGGATACAGCGTTGTGCTCTGGGAGATTCCCGAATACGGCCTTGAGGACGGGGAGATCGTCCAGGTGTATTTTAAGTCGAACATCACCCACACCTACGCTATCGGTCTGCCCCCGGAGGGCAAGCAGAAGGCGGAGATTCCCCTGTGGCAGCTTTCGGCCCCTGATTCCAGGAGGAACGCCGAGGGGCTCCGGGACCGCTTCGGGGACTACCGGAACGTATACGCCCTGGTGGCTCTGGACGGGCTGCCCGTGCGGAGCGAGCCGGTGAACACCGCCAGGCAGGTCTACAGGCTCAAGAAGGACGAGGCGGTCAAGGTGCTCTACAAGGGCGCGGGCCAGCCCGTGATGATCGGCAGCGAGAGCGCCGAGGGGGACTGGCTCAGGATAATGACCGGGGACGGCACCCAGGGCTGGTGCTTCTCCTACAACCTGCGGCTCTTCAACACCCGCAGGGAAACCCCGGAGGATGCCGCCCCGGAAAGGCCCCGCACGGACAGGGTCCTTGAGGCGGTCATCGCGGCCCGGTGGTACCCCGAATTCTACGGGGGCCTCATCGCGGCGGGCACGGTAGACCTGGAGCGGGTGCGGAGTGACTACGGGTTCTTTATCGACCCGGAACATAAAACCGTCAGAATCAACCTCCCCGACCTTGCCCAGGAATCCCCCTACAGGGAGATCGAGAGCGAGGGGGATGCCTACCTGTTCGCCGGGAGCGCCTTCTCCTTCATCCCCAGGGCAGCCCCCGGCGGGGAAATCGGGCTCATCGTCGTCACTGTCACCGATGAGCGGGGAATGCCCAGGGCGAACAATTTTGTCACCCTGAGCGAACCCATCGAGGACACCATCGCGGCGGAGGTTCAACGCCGCAGGGCGCTCTTCGCGGCCCTGGAAGGGGCGGGCCCCGTCTTCAGCAGCGAACACTATGGGACAATCCGGTTTTCAGCGGGGGCCCACTTCACCTGGGCCGACTACCGGCTCCTCTCTCCGGCAATCATCCCGGCCAGGGCGGGGGACGGGGGAACCGTGGAATTCAAGTATTTTCTGGCAAAGGACTTCCCCGGCTCCTTTGACGGAGTCATCACCCTGCGCTTCAGCGGCCAGGGGGGCTTCAAACCTGGGGAAATCAACTTTTTCTACAAGATCGAAGACGATGGACTCCGCCTGGAGGACGCCTCCGGCGCGGCCTCCCGGAACAACGTGTTCTCCGCCAGGGGGAACAGCCCGGTGGTGGCCTTCTTCGCCGGGCGGTAAGCCATGGCCTTCGCCCAGTTCTCAAGGATTTCCCTCTCCTTCGGCCCCAGGGTCATCCTGCGAGACGTGTCAATCAACCTGACCGGGGGGACCAAGGGAGCCCTCACCGGGGCCAACGGCTCAGGGAAGACGACCCTCCTCAAAATAATGGCCGGCCTCATCCCCGCCGACAGGGGGGAGCGGAGCATCGAAAGGAACACCCGCATAGCCTACCTGCCCCAGTCCCTCGCCCTCCGCGCGGGTCCGGGGGCGCCCACGGTGCGGGAGGAGGCGGACAGGGCCTTCGCCTTCGGGTACGCCCTGGAAAAGGAGCTGGAAGACATCGGCGAGGCCCTTGCGGCCGGGGGCGGCGGGGGGCTTCTGGAACGCCACGCCGCGCTCCAGGAAAAACTGGAGGCCTCCCAATGGCGCCGGCGGGATGCCCGGATCGAACAGACCCTGCTTGGGCTGGGATTTTCCCCCGGGGACCTGGACCGGCCCCTGGGCGAGTTCTCCGGGGGCTGGCAGATGCGGGCAGCCCTGGCCAGGGTCCTCCTGGAAAGCCCCGACATCCTCCTCATGGACGAGCCCACCAACTACCTGGACCTGGAGGCCCGCTCCTGGCTCGAGCAATTCCTCCTGGACTTCGAGGGGGGCTTTCTCCTGGTGAGCCACGACCGGTTCTTCCTTGACGCCGCGGTGACCTGCGTGTACGAGCTTTTCAACGGGACCCTCCGCTCCTATCCGGGGAACTACTCGAAGTACGAAAAGACCCGGCGGGGGGAGATGGAATCCCTCATCGCCCGGTACGAGGAACAGCAGAAGGAGATCCAGAAGCTCGAGGACTTTGTCCGCCGGTTCATCGGAAAGCCCACAAAGGCGGCCCAGGCCCAGGAACGCAAGAAGATGCTCGAAAAAATGGAGCGTATCGAGATACCCGAAACCCTGAAGACCGTGCACTTTTCCTTCCCCAGAGCGCCCCATTCCGGCCGTGTGGCGCTTACGGCGGAGGGGCTGGGCAAGTCATATTCCAACACGGTGGTCCTTCGGGGGCTGGACCTGCTGGTGGAACGGGGGGAGCGCCTGGTGGTGGCGGGGAAAAACGGCGCCGGAAAAACGACCCTCCTGCGGATCCTCGCCGGGGCGGACAGGGATTATACCGGCTCGGTAAAGTACGGCGCCGGGGTGGTGAGGAGCTACTACTCCCAGGACACGGGCGAATCCCTGGACGAAAGCTCCACGGTGTTGGAATCCGTGGAAGCCGCCTGTCCCTTCGGCCTCATCCCCAAGGTTCGGGACATGCTCGGGGCATTCCTCTTTCCTGGGGACGACGTGTTCAAAACCGTGTCGGTCCTTTCCGGAGGCGAAAGGAGCCGCCTGGCCCTGCTCCTCCTCCTCCTGCGCCCGGCGAATCTGCTCATCCTGGACGAGCCGACCAATCACCTGGACCTGCGCTCCAAGGACGTGCTCCTCTCGGCCCTGAGGAATTTCGACGGCACGGTGATCTTCGTGTCCCACGACCGGGGATTCATCGAGGGACTCGCCACCAGGGTTCTCAGGCTGGAAGCGGGCAAGCCCCCGCGGTTCTTCCCCGGGGATTATGCTTCCTACATGGAGCGCATCACTGCCGAAGGGGCTGCGGAAGGGGACACCGCAAAAAAGAAGCCCCCGGTCCCGGAGAAGGCCGCCCGGCTCCTTGCCAGGGAGACGGAAAAACAGGAACGCTCCCGGAAACGCCGCCTGGAACGGGAGGAGGAGCGGCTCCTGGGGGAAATCGGCGCCCTGGAAGCCCGGAGGACCGCCCTGGAGGGGGACCTCGCCAGGCCCGAAGTCTATTCGGACTACGAAAGGAGCGGCGTCCTCAAGGCGGAGATAGATTCCCTTACGGCGGAGATCGAGGGCCTCACCGGGGAATGGGAGGCCCTCTGGATTGATGAAGCCCCGCCGGAGAAAGCCGGTCAGGGCCAGTAGAAGAGCTTGTCCAGGAGGCTGCCTGCTTTTTCCGCCGTGGGCGCCCAGCCCGTGGTTTCCTTTACGAAGGAACTCTGCCCCCCGTTGGCTACGCCCCGGATGTACGCGCCCGGGTGGGTGACGTTCAGGGCTGCCGTATCGAAAAGAACCGAATAAAACACCGTGATCAGAGGATCCACCTGGTCCCCTTGCCGGTATGACCTGGGGCAGGCCGCCCTGAGGGCGTCCAGGGCGGCGTCCGCCCTATCCTGGAGGGCGGCCTTTCCCGCATCATCCATGGGTGAAGAATCGGACTGAAAGTACCCGCCGAGCTTCGTGATGAGATCCCCCGTGTCAAGGAAGAGGTCCGCCGGATAGGAGGGAGCGTGTTCGTTCCCCACGGAATTCTTTAGGAGCGCGAAGACCTCGTCCCGCACCGCCGTGGTCGTTATGCCCTCCGCACATGCCTGGGTAAAGGCGCAAAAGGCCGCAGCAAAGGGCCGCACCTGGGAAAGGACTATCTTTGAAACCGAATAATCCTCGTCCCCCTGGTATTGGTCCGCGAAGGACTCGGCTATGGCGCCGGTCAATGCTTCGGGCGTCTTTGCCGTGATGCCGTTGAACCGGGTGAGGATATCCGCGTAATCCCAGCCCGACGAGTGGATGAGTCCCCCGGACGCAACCAGGTAGGCCGCGGAGGGGGCGACTTCGTAGGCCGTTTCCAGGGTAGCCCCGAAACAGGTGTCGAAGCCGATCACGTCGAATTTGAAGGACGACAGGGCGTTCTTGAGGGAGGGAAGGTCCATGAAGGAGCCGCTGTAGTCGTCGATGGCGACGGCGCGAGTCCCCGAGTCAGTCTGGACTTCCTCCCCCGCCTGGATACCCCGCCAGCCGGTACCGTGGCCCCAGAGGATGAGGGCGGAATTCGGCGCGGAGTACATGCGCCGGGCAAAGGAAATGAATGAGTGGAGGGTGTTCGCTTCCCCCATGTCGAGCTCCGTGGCCCTGTCCAGGGTCAAATCAAGCTCAGGGCAGGCTAACTGCTTTGACACGATCGTGCCGTTCAGGCCCCCCTGATCCCTGGTGATTTCGAACAACCGCGTGTCCGTCCAGTCCCCGTTGGTGCCGTTGTGGCCCGTTGCCCGGTCAAGGAGCGCCAGAATCGTATAGGGCGAATCCTGGGGGAAGACGCTTTCCATTTCATTTATGTCGATTATCGCCTCGGTTTCGAGGTTGTTATCCGCGGCCATATACACCAGGATAGTCCATGTTTTCGGCTCAATGGGCCCCCCGCCATCCTCGGCCTCCGGTTCATCGGACCTGATCTGCTCGATCTTCAGCCTCTCGTGGACCGTGCCCGAACAGGACAGGAGCAAAAAAACTCCCGCCAACAAAAACAGGTTTCTCATTCTACCCCTCCTTGCTCCCAGAATTCCCGCTTCCAGGTTGTGCCGTCGGCGTATTCGATGTAGTCAACATAAAACTGGTCCCCCTTCAGGGTTTGATCCCTGAAGATTTGAATATATGTATCGAGACT
>JAISTZ010000065.1 GCA_031272345.1 Spirochaetaceae bacterium
GAGCGCATTCCCGTCATTTTCCACATCGAACTTTCAAACGAGAGGATGGCGGACACCATTGCCGGTGAGACGGGGGCAAAAAAACTGCTGCTCCATTCTGCGCACAATGTGTCCAAGAAGGATTTGGACTCCGGCAAAACCTATCTGGACTTCATGGGGGCCAATGTTGAAGCCCTCAAGGAGGCGTTGCGGTAATGAACACCATCACGGACAACCTGTTGACCTGCCGGAACGCATCCTTCGGCTACGACGGACACGCGGTTGTCCGTGATGTAAGCTTCACCGTGCGCCCCGGCGATTACCTCTGCATCCTGGGCGAGAACGGCTCCGGCAAGAGCACACTGCTCAAGGGCCTGCTGCGACTCCTTCCTCCCCTAAGCGGCCCGCCCGGCAGCGTCACATTTGCGCCGTCCGTCAGGGCCAATGAAATCGGCTATCTTTCCCAGGCTGAGGCGGCAAAAAAGGACTTCCCCGCCGGGGTGGGCGAAATCGTGCTGTCGGGACTTGTGGGGCGCATGGGCCTCCGGCCCTTTTACACGCGCAAGGAAAAAGCGGCTGCGGAAGAAACCATGCGCCGCCTTGAAGTGTTTGAATTAAAAAACCGCTGTTTCCGGGAATTGTCCGGGGGGCAGCAGCGGCGCGTGCTCATTGCACGGGCACTCTGCGCCGCGCAAAAACTTCTCGCCCTTGACGAACCCGCCGCCGGACTTGACCCGCTGGTGACCGGCGAGTTATATGCCCTGCTGGCAAAAATAAATCAGGAGGCCGGCGTCACCCTGATCGTGGTTACCCATGACATTCAGGGGGCGCTGAAATACGCGAGCCATATTCTGCACCTTGCCGGGGGCGGCTATTTCTTCGGCACGACCGGCGAATACACCGGGTCGGATTTTTTGAAGAGATTCAAGGGCGAACCCCATCGGCGTTCCGCGCCGCAACCATACGAACTTTTTACAGGAGGACAAGATGTTTGACATTATTACCACCCTGCAAGAAATGTTTAGCTACACATTCCTTGTGCGGGCCTTTGTGGTCGGCGCGCTTGTTTCGGTCTGCGCCGCGCTTTTGGGAGTGAGCCTCGTGCTTAAACGCTACTCCATGATCGGGGACGGACTGTCCCACGTGGGCTTCGGCGCGCTGGCCCTGGCGACCGCGCTGAACGCCGCTCCCCTTGCGGTCTCAATCCCGGTGGTCATCACCGCGGCGTTTCTGCTTTTGCGCCTGGGGGAGAAGCATCTCATAAAAGGAGACGCCGCGATCGCGCTCATTTCGACATCATCCCTGGCGCTCGGCGTGGTGATTATCTCCCAGACGACAGGCATGAACACCGATGTCTGCAACTATTTGTTCGGCAGTATTCTCGCAATGAACAAAACCGATGTGTACCTGAGCGTCCTCCTGTCCGTCACGGTGCTCGGCCTCTTCGTGATTTTTTATCACAAATTATTTGCCCTCACCTTTGACGAAACCTTCGCGAAGGCAACGGGAGTAAGAACCGGCGTGTTCAATATGCTCATCGCGTTTTTGACGGCGATAACCATCGTGCTTGGTATGCGCATGATGGGGGCCATGCTCATTTCCGCGCTCATCATTTTCCCCGCGCTCACGTCAATGCGGGTGTTCAAAAAGTGGAAGAGCGTAAGTGTAAGCTCTGTGTGTGTTTCCCTCGTCTGTTACTTCTCCGGCATCGTCATTTCATACATATACGCCATGCCCACCGGCGCGAGCGTGGTGCTGGTGAACATAGCGGCATTTGCGGCATTTGCGTTGTGCAATTGGATAATGAACCACAGGCCCCGCCGGCTTGCGGCACGAAATCGTATTGCGCCCCTGTTGTCCGCGGTTTTTCTTCTTTTCGTTTCCTCCCGTGAAATCTACGCGGCGGAACCAAAAATCATCACCATAAAAGAAAAAATGTTCATAGCCCAGGTGAACGACGTGTATTTAAACCCCAAGGATTATCTGGGAAAGACAATCCGCCTGGAGGGACTTTTCAAACGCGAGCAGTCGGACTATGGCGCCTATTGCTTTGTGCTGCGCTACGGCCCCGGCTGCTGCGGTTCAGACGGCAACTCCGGTTTCGAGGTTGCCTGGGAACCGCGAAATAAAACCCTCGCCAAATACCCCGCCGTTGACGCATGGGTTGAGGCAACCGGCGTCCTGAAAACATATCAGGAAAACGGTTTCCCCTATTTGTATCTCTCCCTGTCGAGCCTTACGGTGCTGGACAAACGGGGCGCGGAGTTTGTGACCCAGTAGATTTTTACGGCTTGACCTTTCGGCGCTGTCAAAGTAAGATGGAGCCGGAGGCCGGCATGAAAAAAGGAGATCCCCGGGTTCGTTACACCAAAATGATTCTGAAGGAGAGTTTGCTTGAGCTGATGAAGCAGCGCCCGGTTGCGAAAATCGGCATAAAAGAGATTTGCGCGGCAGCGGACGTAAGCCGGTCAACCTTTTACACCTATTACAAGGACGTATACGATCTCTTCGAGCAGATTGCGGAGGAAACCCTCAACTTTGTCGAAGGGATTATGACGAATTATGAGGTTGCGTCCATGCGCAGCCAGCGGGCGCTTTTGGCGACGACAGAAACGATCTTGCAGTACATCGCGGACAACAGCAATTCCCTCCAGGTGCTCCTCGGCGAAAACGGCGACATCGGTTTTCAGACACGGTTCTTCAGCAAATTTGTGGACCTCTTCGGCAGAGTCATAAAGAAAAACGCCGAAAATCCCGTGGACGAAAAAACCCACGAGTGTTATTCCGTGTTCGTTGTCTACGGGGGAATCGGCCTCATCCGGCACTGGCTCAAAAACAACATGCACATTCCCATCCCGGAAATGGCCAGGATGATGCTCTCATTAACCCAGGAAGCGCGGCGATAGACGCGGCGGCAGGCCCCTGAACGGAATTGGCGCGGCCCTTGATTTAGGGTATACTTCTTCCATGAACCATACGTGCATCATCCTTGGGGCTGGGACCATGCAGAAACCTGCGATTCTCGCCGCCAGGGAACTGGGCTTTTTTGTGATTGCCCTCGACGCGAACCCCCGGGCCGAGGCGGTCCCCCTGGCGGACCGGTTCGTAGGGATAGACATCAAAGACGCGGAGGCCGTGCGGGATTTCGCCCTGGCGGCGCGGCGCGGGAGCTCCCTCCCGGATCTGCCCGCCGGGGAGCTTGGGGCCGTGTTCACCGCGGGCACGGACTTCTCCGCCTCCGTGTCCCTGGCCTGCGAAGCCTGCGGCCTGCCCGGGCACAGCTTCGAGGCGGCCCTGAACGCCAGCGATAAGGTGCGGATGCGCCGGTGTTTCCAGGCGGCCCGGGCGCCCTCCCCGAAATTTCTGGAGCTCGATTTTTCCGGCAAAGGCCCCGTCCCTCAGGGACTCCCCCCGGGCTTTCAGCTCCCCCTGGTGGTAAAACCCGTGGACAACATGGGCGCCCGGGGGTGCCGCATGGTCCGCACACCGGAGGAACTGGAGGGGGCCCTCGCGGACGCGGCGGCCAACTCCCGCACGGGCCGGGTCATCCTGGAGGAGTACATGGAGGGGCCGGAATTTTCGATCGACGCCCTGGTGCACCAGGGAACCCTCACGATTTGCGGCTTCGCGGACAGGCACATCTTCTTCCCCCCGTATTTTGTCGAAATGGGACACACCATGCCCAGCCGGCTCAGCCCGGAAGGGGCCCTCCCCCTGATTCACGCCTTTGCCAAAGGCGTTTTCAGCCTGGGCCTCACCTGCGGCGCCGCCAAGGGTGACGTAAAACTCACCCCCAGGGGCCCCATGATAGGAGAAATCGCGGCCCGCCTTTCCGGGGGCTACATGTCCGGCTGGACCTACCCCCTGGCGTCGGGACTCAACCTCACCAAAGAGGCCCTCCGCATCGCGGCGGGACAGCCCCCGGCGGACATGGAACACCGGCGGGTCCCCCTGCCGTCCGCCCCCGGCGTCCCCCTCCGGCTCTACGACGTTCCCTGCACGGCGGTCTCCGCCGAGCGGGCCTGGATTTCCGTCCCCGGAGTCATCACCGAGACCCTCGGCCTGGACGAAGCCCGGCGCATCCCCGGAGTCACCGGCCTGTTCCTGCGGGCCTCCGGCGGGGACGGGGTCGTCTTCCCCAGGAACAACGTGCAGAAATGCGGCAACGTGATAGCCCTGGGAAAAGACCATGCCCAGGCAATAGACGCGGCGGAAAGGGCCGTGGGCGCGGTCGTCCTCCGGCTCGAACCGGGAAACCCCGATACCGGGGCCTTCCTCCGGGGAAAAGACGGGGCCCCTGAGCAGGGCTTCCCGCCCCCGGCCTTCGCCGTCCCCCCTGAGGTCCTGGGGGCCCTCCCGGAAGAGACAGCCCTCATCCCGGCGGGGGCGCCCGCGGCAGAGTCCCTCCCCGCAAGCCTCGCCCCCTTCCTGGACTCCCCCCGGGACTGGAACTGCCGCACCCTCCGCCAGACCCTCGCCCGGTTCGACTCCCTGCGCCCGGACCACCCGCCCCTCGGGGCCCGCGCGTTCTGGCTCGCCTGCATCCGGGGGGGCATCCAGGGGGCCCTCGCCCTGGCAGATGAAGGTTAAGCAAAGCTATTTTACTGCCGATACATTAGGTATGGCGCGGTTCACCAAAAAAGTTTCTGTCCTCGCGGTTTGTGCGCTTTGTGTGGCTGCCTGGAGCGTCTTTGCCGCCGAGGGGCGGCCCTTCAACCTGCTTTCGGAGGTCGAAAAAGCCGGGGCCGCCTTTTTTTGGGACCCCCTGAGCGCGAGCGGTGTAATAGAAAAAAACGGACACAGCTTCACCTTCCGGGAGGGCTCCTCGGCGGCCGTATTTGACAACAGGCTGCTCGTCTTTGTTGACCCGCCGGAAAAAAAGAACGGGTCCTTATACGTGTCCCAGGATTTTCTCTCCCACGCGGGCCGGGTGTTTTCCGCGGAACCGGGAAAATCCGGCCAGGGCAAGGACAGCTTCTATAAAATCGGCGCGATTCTGATCGACCCCGGCCACGGGGGCAAGGACCCGGGCACCAACCGGGACATCGTTGTGGACGGCAAAAAAGTCACGGTCCTCGAAAAGGACATCACCCTGGAAGTCTCCAAACTCCTCTACGCCAAATTGAAGAAAGCCTATCCGGGCAAGAAGATACAGTTGACCAGGAGCGACGACAGGTTCCTCTCCCTGGACGACCGGGTGGAAATAGCCCATTCCATGGCCCTCGGCCCCAGGGAGGCCGTCCTGTACATCTCGGTCCACGTGAACGCCTCCCCGGA
>JAISTZ010000076.1 GCA_031272345.1 Spirochaetaceae bacterium
ATCCGGACGGACGGAGGGTCATTTTTGCCTCCGGTTGTCAAAACTATAACCCAGGGCAAGGCCCGCGCTGTAAATCGTTGGGGTCGAAAGCCTGCAAGCGGCTTCAAGGTACAGGGGGATTGGGGAGGGCAGGGTGTAGCGCGCCCCGGCGGATATGCCGCAGGAAAACATGGGAAGCCCGATGCCCCCCTTGCTGTTCCTTGTGTAAAAAAAGATGACACCCCCGTCCCCCTGGAGGAAGAACCGGATGGGGCCGACTGGTTTGCCCAAGAAAGCTCTGTAGATGAGGGAGGTCTCCACAGAGTAGAGGGGCTCGAGGTTGTAGAACCCGTAGCTGAAGGCGCATTTTATTCCGCCGGACATGAACTGCAAAAAGCCGTAGTCCGCCTGAAACCCCCAGCCGTAGGCCGCGGAGGCCGGGGCATTTGTTTTTCCGGCGGTGTTGCCGTTCACTTCCCCGGGAATTATCCCCAGGGACAGGTATCCGTCCTCCGCGTACAGGGTCCGCCCCCAGGACAGCGCCGCAGCGAGAAGGAGCAGTGTTTTTATTCCGGCCGTTCTTTTCATCATTTTTTTATCACCCACTTTGCCCGGATATTGAACCCCTGGCCCACAATAAGCGTGAAGTTATTCTGGCCGCTGGCCTTGTCCCACTCAAACATATCCAGTTCGTTTTTGTTGTTGATTCTTATTCCATAGAGGACGTCGAAGCTGAATTTTCTAAAGTCCCACTCCGCGCCGATTTTAAACCACAACTGGGTGTACTGTCTGTATGATTCGTACACCCGCTTTTGGCGCTCCCGTATTCCCTTTCCGTCGCTCATCGCGTCTCCGATAAGTACACCGATGTCCACCGCCACATTTTGGCATAAAAACAATTGTCCTTCCACCCCGGCGAGCAAAAAAACCCTGTCGAACCGGCGTTTTGCGAATATTCCAAGATTCGCCGAAATATAGTCCCCGAAGAATGTTCTGCTGGGATCGTCCCCGGCATCCTTGAACAACTGGCTGTACCCCATCATGACCCCCAGGCTGGTCTCCAGGGCTATGACGCGGGGGTCGAAGAACTCCGCAAACATAAAGGAACCGGCGGCGGCGGTATAATAGTCATAATTCTCTTGCAGTTTTTTGCTTTCTTCCTTGTCTACCACGGAGGAATAGAAATTTGTGAAATTCGTGGTGAAATTTGCCCCCCATCCGATTGTCTGGGCGGCAACGGAACCGCCCAGAAGGGCCGCCAAAAACATGGCCGCTCGTTTTTTCATGGTTTTTCTGAAAAAACAGGAACCCCGGCGCAAGGCGGAGGGCGAAGAAGTTCCGCGAACCCTTCACCCTCCCCGTCCGCCGGGGCGTCCGTTGGATTACACTACGTCTTCAACCCGGGTAGCGGCAATGGCGATAGCTTCGCCGTCGACCACTACTTCGCCGCGCTGATTGTAGCACCGCATCATGATGCGGACACGATTTTTGGGCAGTTTTTCGAGCACCTCCCCTTCTACCTTCAGGGTATCCCCGATTTTGACGGGCTTTAAGAAGTTGCACTGCTGGGACACGTACAGGGCGCCCTTGCCGGGAATGTACATGCCGATGATCGTTGAAAACAACGACGCCGAAAGCATTCCCTGGGCGATTCTGCCCTGTGTTTTTTGTCCGAGCTTACTGGTTGTGGCATACACCTCGTCAACGTGGATGGGGTTGAAGTCCGAGGTAAAGGCGGAAAAACTGTGGATGTCGGATTCCGTGATGGTCTTGGAAAAACCGTCCTTTAAGCCGACATTGATTTCGTCGTAGGTTTTGCCTCTCATGGTTGCTCCTACAGCCCGGCCATCGCCATGAAGATGAACACGAAGCAGGCTATGAACGGTATGATGATCTGGGTGACCATGATGTCGAAATAGGCCTCCTTGTGGGTCTCCTTGCAGATGTTGAGCAGGGTGATTTGCGCGCCCTGGTGGGGCAGGGTGTCCAGGGTGCCGGCGGCGGTTGCCGCGATCCGGTGGACATAGGAGAAGTCAACCCCGAGTTCCTGGTAGGTCTGCTTGAGCGCGCCGAAGGCAACGCCCATACCGCCGGAGGCGGAACCGCAGGCGCCGGCGCAGATTGCGACCGTAATCATGACGAAGAACAGGGGGTGCATGTGCAGGGTCTTGAGGGCCGCCACGAGGTCCGCGAAGCCCTGGGTTTTCTGCACAACCCCGCCGAAACCGACGACGATTGCGGTGTTGAGGATGGCCACGCCGGAGTCCGCCGAGCCCTTGTTGAACACCTTGATCCAGCCGCCGATGCCGCCCTTAACCCGGTTAAAGTTGAGGATACAGGCCACGGCGGTGCCGAAGATGACCGCGGTTTCCACCGGGAAGCCGATGCGTGAGGGAAGAATCGGATTGGTGGCGTGGGCCGGGTTCACGAAGAAGGGCGCGTTGAAGAGCACCAGGATAAGGATGATCGGGATGAACGCGACCACCGTGTTGGGCAGGTCCTCATTGGGATCGTCCGTGCCGATTTCGCTTTCGTCCAACTGATAGGTGAGGGTGATGTCGTTGAAGAAGATGCCTTTTTTCTTGAAGACCCCTGCCCGGTACTCAAGCCACACGAAGATGAGCACGTAGCTCAAAATCGTGATGACGATCGACGGGATGGGCGCCGCGGTGGCCGCGGTTCCCAGGTTGGTCATGGGGATAACGTTCTGGATTGAGGGGGACCCGATACCGTACATCGACCAGGTCCAGCAGCCCGCTGAAATTGCCGCGGGGATGAGCCGGCGGGTAAGGTTCGCAGCCTTGAACACCTGAAGGGCGATCGGGTAAATCACGAAGAAGACCACGAAGCCGCTGATGCCGCCGTAGGTGAGGATGCCCGTGATGGTCATGATGATGGGGCCCACGTACTTGCCGTTGCTCACCCGGATCAGCCACTTGGCGATCGACTTTGCCGCTCCGGTGGTCTGGTAGACCGCGCCGAACAGGGCGCCCACGAAGTACACCAGGAAGTAGTTGGTGACATAGACCGATGCGTTGGGCATGAACAGCTTTTTTAGGCCGTCCAGGATCGTTTTTACCCCGGCGGTTGCGAGGGCCGGGTCTTTTGCGATAAAGAGCGCACAGACCAGTACGAAAATACTGACAATTGGCGCCATGAGAAGGGCTGACAGTTGTCTAAAAGCCAGCACACCAAACAGAATTAGCGCTACGAAGAGCACCAAAATTCCGAAATTCATAAATTCCTCCAAAAAAAGTGGTGCATGAGAACCGCAAATCCTCCCATTGATTTGCCGTTTTCACAAAAAATTTGCGGGGGCCGCAGGGCAGCCCCCGCAAAACACAAGTTACTTTGCCTTGTACTTCTTGATGGCCTCGATCAGCTTGGGAACGATAGGCTTCAGGTCCCCGATGATGCCGAGGTCGGCAACGTCGAAGATCGGGGCCGTGTCGTTCTTGTTGATCGCCACGATGAAGTCGGACTGGTCCATCCCGGCCAGGTGCTGGATAGCCCCTGAAATGCCCAGGGCGACGTAGAGGTTCGGGCGGACGGTCTTGCCGGTCTGTCCGACCTGGCGGTCCTTTTCTATCCAGCCCGCGTCTACGTTTGTCCTTGAGGAAGAGACCTCGCCGCCCAGGACGGCGGCAAGCTTGCGCAGCTCGTCGAAGTATTCCTTGGCGCCGATTCCCCGGCCCCCTGAAACGAGGATCTTGGCTTCGGTGATGTCCACGCTCTTGACGGTGGATTTTACGACTTCCTTGATCTTGACGTTCATGTCCTTGGGCTCAAAGGCGACCTTGAATTCTTCGACCGTGGCCTTGCGGCTGGGGTCCCTGGGAAGGCGCTGCATAACGCCCGGGCGCACGGTTGCCATCTGGGGCCTGTAGGTGGGGCACTTGATGGTTGCCATGACGTTTCCGCCGAAGGCGGGGCGGGTCATGAGGAATTCCCTGGAGTCCGCGGTGATGCCGATTTTTGTGAGCTTCTCGAACATGGCCGCCTTGTCCTTGTCCTGGAACCCGAGGCTTTCCAGCCAGGCCAGGTAGGTTGCCCCGGAGGTGTCCAGCCTGGTGCAGTCCGCGGTGAGGCCCGTGTGCACCCGCGCCGCGATCCTCGGCGCCAGGTCGCGCCCGATTGCGGTGGCTCCGTAGAGCACGATTTCGGGCTGCTTGGCCTCGATGACCTTGCAGATCGCCTTGGTGTAGGGCTCGGTGACGTATTCCTTGAGGATCGGGTCGTCGATTATGAGCACCGCGTCCGCTCCGGATTCAACCAGGGGAGCTTCCTTGCCCTTGACCCCTGACCCCACAAGCACTGCCACAACCTTTTGGCCGAGGTTTTTTGCCAGCTTGGTGGCCTCGCTTACGAGTTCCAAACTGACCTTTGCGATTTCGCCGTCACGCTGTTCGGCAAATACATAAATATCTTTGCTCATCTGTCGCCCTCCTTATATGATGTGCTTCTCAGCGAGCTTGTTGATGATGGCTTCGACCGCCTCATCGGCGCTGATGTCTTTGAGGATGGTTCCCTTGCCTTTTGCAAGTTTAGGGAATGACTGGGCGACGTTGGTCGGCGAGCCGCTGAGGCCGATCCACTCGGGTTTAAGCTGGCTTTTGAGCGCTTCGAAGTCCAGGATCTTTACTTCCTTCTCGGTGTAAGCGCCGACAACGTCGCGGACGTTCATGTACCGCGGGGTGCCGTATTCCTGGATGACCGTGAGCAGACAGGGGAGCTTTACCTCGATGATGTGGTAACGGTCCTCGTAGGCGCGCTTTACGATGAGGGTGTCCTTGCCCTGGGGGTCGATCTTCTCAACGTATGACACCTGGGGAATACCGAGTTTTTCGGCAATCTGGGGGCCAACCTGAGCCGTGTCGCCGTCGATCGCCTGGCGTCCGGTGATGACGATGTCGTAGCCGATCTTCTCGACCGCCTTGGCGATGATGTAGGAGGTTGCCCAGGTGTCGGACCCGCCGAATTCGCGGCCGGACACAAGGTACGCCTCATCGGCGCCCATGGCGAGGGCTTCCCGCAGGGCCACGTCCGCCTGGGGCGGCCCCATGCTGACGACCGTGACGGTTCCGCCGAGTTTTTCCCGGAGCTGGAGGGCCGCCTCGATGCCGGACTTGTCATCGTGGTTGATGATGCTGGGTACGCCTTCGCGGATGAGGGTGTTCGTCTTCGGATCGAGTTTTACCTCGTTGGTATCCGGAACTTGTTTAATGCATACAACAATTTTCATCTGTCTTCCTCCTAGAATACCTTCATAGAGCCGGAGATGACCATCTTCTGAGCTTCAGAAGTGCCCTCGTAAATCTCGGTGATCTTGGCGTCCCGCATCATGCGTTCAACCTGATACTCCTGCTGGTAGCCGTAGCCCCCGAGGAACTGCACCGCGCCGGATGTGACGGTCTGGGCGATGGTGGAAGCGTAGAGCTTTGCCATTGCCGCGAATTGACCGAAGGGTTTGTGGTTGTCGTGGGCCCATGCGGCGCGGTACACCAGGAGTTTGGCCGCGTCAACCAGAGTCTGGTATTCCGCCGCCTTGAACTGGGTGTTCTGGAACGAAGAAATCTTCTTTCCGAACTGCTTGCGTTCTTTGATGTACTTGAGGGCCTCGTTCAGGGCGCCTTCCGCAACGCCGAGGGCCTGGGCCGCGATGCCGATGCGTCCGCCGTCAAGGCCCTGCATGGCGATCTTGAAGCCGTCCCCTTCCTTGCCGAGGAGGTTCTCCTTGGGCACGATGACGTTGTCGTAGTAGACCTCCGTGTTTGAAGCGGCCCGGATGCCCATGCGCTTGATGTTCTTGCCGACCTCGATGCCCTTTGAGTGCATGTCCACGATGAACGCGGAAATGCCCTTGGTGCCCGCGGCCTTGTTCGTCATTGCCATGACGATTCCGATGTCCGAGAACTGGGCGTTGGTGGTGAACATCTTGGACCCGTTGATCACGTAGTGGTCCCCCTCGAGCCACGCCTTGGTCTGCTGCCCCGCGGCGTCGGTGCCCGCGCCGGGTTCGGTGAGGCCGAAGCTCCCGATGGCCTCGCCCGTTGCGAGCCTGGTGACCCACTTCTTCTTTTGCTCGTCGTTGGCGAACTGGGCGATCGCCTGGCCGCCGAGGTTGTGGACGGAAATGAGAAGCCCCGAGCTGGCGTCAACCTTCGAGAGCTCCTCTACGCAGAGGGCATAGCCCAAGTACCCTGCGCCGGCGCCGCCGAGCTCCCGGGGAAAGGCTGTCCCCAGGAAGCCGTACTTTTTCATCTTGTCGATGAGGTCCCGGCGGTACGTTGCTGTTTCGTCCATCTCTTCCGCATAGGGTTTAATCTCCGTTTCGGCGAATTTGCGGAAAAGCTGCTGCAACAACACCTGTGTTTTGTTCAGTTCAAATTCCATGTGTACTCCTTACTATTGAACCTGCCCCGCAAAAACCTGAGCCTCCGCGGGACAGACCGTTAAGATTGGAATTATCCGGCGCGACGCGCCGGGAAACAATTCCACCTTGTTTCTTTATTTGCCCGTGAATTTTGCGGGGCGTTTCTCCAGGAAGGCCGTCATGCCCTCTTTCTTGTCCGCGGACTGGTAGGTTAAGACAGCGGACTCGACTTCGATGACCACGCCGGACTTGAGGTCCGTGTTGAGGCCCGTGGAGATGGCGTTCAGGGCGGCCTTTACGGCAATCGGCCCCTTGGACAGGATGGTCCTTGCCAGTTTTTCCGCTTCCGCAAGCAGTTGGTCCGCGGGGTAGACCCGTTCACACAGGCCGATGCGGAGGGCTTCCTGGGCGCCGATCATTTCTGTTGAAAGAATCAGGTAGTTCGCCATGCCCTTGCCCACGAGCTTGGGGAGCCGCTGGGTGCCGCCGAAGAAGGGGATGATGCCCAGGTTGAGTTCGGGCTGGCCGAACTTCGCTTTTTCGGAGGCGAGCCGGATGTCGCAGGACATGGCGAGCTCGTTTCCGCCGCCCAGGGCGAAGCCGTTGATCGCGCCGATGACGGGCTTGGGGAAGTCGTCGATCAGCATGAACACGTCGTGGGCCTTGTACGCATAGGCCCGGATTTCGTCCACGGTCATCTTTACCATGGACGAGATGTCAGCCCCGGCCACGAAGGCCTTGTCCCCGGACCCGGTGAGAATCACCGCCTGAACCGCCGGGTCGTCCTTCAGCTCCGTGAAAGCCCCCTGCAAGTCGTTCAGCACCGCGACATTGAGCGCGTTGAGCTGTTTTGGATTGTTGATGGTGACAAACGCGATGGCGTCTTTCACTTCAATCAGCAACATTTCGTAGTTCTTCATGTGTTCCTCCTTATAAAAAGGTTCGTTTTTTTTCCGCCCCCCGGAGGGAGCGGTTTAGCGCCAGGTTTATTTTTTTAAGCCCATGGGCTTGTCCGTGAAGATACGGGGGTCCATCAGCTTGGGGCCGTCGACCTTGGGCTTGAATTCCATCAGGTCCAGCACCTGCTTCTGCACGTCGATGCCCGGGGCGACCTCGGTGAGGTAGAACCCGTCGGCGCGGAGCTCGAAGACCGCCCGCTCGGTGATGTACATGACCGGCTGTTTGGTCTTCTGGGCGTATGAGCCGCTGAAGGTTACCTGCTCCACGGTCTTGATGAATTTCTTCTCCTTGCCCTCGGCCGTGATGGTGAGTTTTCCCTCCCCGGCGGCGACCTTGAGGCCCCCGGCGGTGAAGGTGCCGCAGAAGAACACCTTTTTTGCGTTCTGGGTGATGTCGATGAAGCCGCCGCAGCCCGCGAGGCGGGGCCCGAATTTGCTGACGTTGATGTTGCCCTTTTCGTCCGCCTGGGCGAGGCCCAGGTACGCAAGGTCGATGCCGCCGCCGTCGTAGAAGTCAAACTGCTCGGCCTGGCACAGGATCGCGTCCGGGTTGAGGGTGGTGCCGAAGGCCGCCCCGCCCTGGGGAATACCTCCCACGGGGCCCGCCTCTACGGTGAGGGTCATGTAGTCGGCCATGCCCTCTTCTTTTGCCACAACGCTGACATATTCCGGCGCGCCGATTCCGAGGTTGACCACCGTGTTCTCCCTGAGTTCCATGGCGGCCCTGCGCCCGATGATTTTCTTGGGGTCCAGGGGGGCGGCTTTGTCCGCTTCGCTTACGGAGGCGAAGATTTCGCCGCAGAGGGCCGGGTTGTAGCCGGGGGTGCCGAGGACCTGCTCGTGTTCCTTGGGGTCGGCCACCACGATGCCGTCAACGTAAATGCCGGGGATGTGCACCAGTTTTGGGTCCAGGGCGCCCTTGGTTACGATGCCCTCCACCTGCACGAAGACCTTGCCGCCGGAATTTTTGGCCGCCTGGGCGATGGCGGTGACCTCCGGGAGCACCGCTTCCCTGTTGTTGGCCACGTTGCCGGATTCATCCGCCCAGGTACCCCGGAGGAAGGCCACATTTATGGGATAGGCTTTGTACAACAGCTTTTCCTGGCCCATGATGTCGATAACGTGAACCAGGTCTTCCTTTGTTTTGGCGTTGATCTTGCCCCCTTCGAGCCGGGGGTCCGCAAAGGTCCCCAGACCCACGTGGGTGATGACCCCGGGCCTTCCCGCCGCGATGTCCCGCATGAGGTGGGCCATGACGCCCTGGGGGAAACAATAGCCTTCGATCTCATTATTCATAATGAGTTTGCCAAGTTTTGGGGACAGATTGTAGTGGGCCGCGACGACTCTCTTTGTTAACCCCGCGTGGGCAAGATGGTCCCCCGCGTGGGACTCCGGCGTTCCCGTGCCCTGGGCCGCGCCGTAACAATAGGTGATGCCCTTTGGGGAGCTTGTTTCGAGGAATCGTTTTTCCAGACCGGCCATGAGAGCCTCGGGAATGGCGCTTCCCACAAAGCCGCTCACCGCCAATGTGTCGCCGTCTTTAACCTGGGCGACCGCCTCGGCTACAGTAAGAACTTTGACCTTTCTCATTTTTTTTTCTCCTTATAATTTTGTTTATGCGGAATACACCGCAATAAGCGCAAGAACCAAACCATGGCGTCTGTTACTGTGTGGTGATTTTGTTGTTATAACATAGTAGTAATATAGTACACGGTTTTTTTACCCTTGTCAACAAAAAATTCAGGTTTTTTTAGGGACACGCCGAAAAACTTGACGCTTTTCACCGTGTCCCTTTGAATCCGGAGCCGGTTTTTAGTCCCGTATGTTGGGGGGGCGCTTTTCCAGGAAGGCCCTCATCCGCTCTTTTTGCTCCTCCGTGGAGAAAAGCAGGGAAATAAGGTCCCGTTCAAGCTCCAGGGCCTTCTGGATGTCCATCTCGGTGCCCTTGTTGACCGCGGCTTTGGCGTAGCCCACGGCGAGGTTCCCCTTGGAAAGGATGGTCTCCATCATCTTGAAGGATTCCTCGATGAGGGACTCCGGGGGAACCACCAGGTTGACCAGGCCGATGGCCTTTGCTTCGTCGGGCTTGACGTTCCGGGAGGTGTAGAGCAGCTCCCGGGCGATCCCCAGGCCCACGAGCCGGGGCAGCCGCTGGGTTGCGCCGAACCCGGGGATGATCCCCAGGCCCGTTTCCGGCTGGCCGAAGAGGGCCTTGTCCGAGGCGATTCGGATGTCGCAGGCCATGGCCAGCTCGCAGCCCCCGCCCAGGGCGAAGCCGTTCACCGCGGCGATGAAGGGCTTTTCGATCGCCTCTATCCGGGAAAACACGGACTGCCCCAGCAGGTGATAGGACCGGGACTGCACCGGGTCGAAGGCAACCATCTGGGAGATGTCCGCCCCGGCCACGAAGGCCCGCCCGTTCCCGGTGATTATGGCGCCCCTGACGGCCGCATCCGTTTCGATGATGTCCAGGGCCCTGTTGATTTCGCCCAGGGTGTCGCTGTTGAGGGCGTTCAGGGCCTGGGGCCGGTTCAGGGTGACCAGGGCGATTTTGCCCCGTTTTTCAAAGAGTAAATTTGAAAATTCCATTGGGTTCCTCCATGCCTTCAGTGTAGACCCTGGAAGGGCTTCCGTCAAGGGCACATCACCGGTGCCAGGCGCCCGGGGGGGATTTTCCGTGTTGGCGCCAGGCACATGCGCCTGGCGCCCATAAATTTTATATTTTTTAAATGAAGGTATTAACATTTCCGGGAATTTTGTGTATAGTTTGGGCCGGAACACGTGATGAAGTGCGAAATTTGCAAAAAACATGAGGCGGTCTTCCACCTCCAGCAGGTGGTTTCAGGGGTGCACAAGGAATTGCACCTCTGCGCGGGCTGCGCCCAGGAGAAGGGCCTGTGTTCGGAGGGTGACAGGGTGGAGCTGTCCCTTCCGGCGCTCTTTGCGGAGCTCTTTGCCCAGGCCCAGGCCAGGGCGCCGGAAAAAACCTGTCCGGTCTGTTCCCGCACCCTGTCCCAGATAGTCCGCTCCCAAACCGTGGGCTGCCCCGAGTGCTACACCTATTTTGCCGGGGAAATCCGGGGCATACAAAAAAAACTCGGCATCGAGGGCGCCTGGACGGGAACCCTGCCCCGCCGGCTGGGGCGGCAGAAATCCGTGCTGTCCGACAGGGCCCTCCTCCAGAACAAGCTCGAAGAATCCCTCGCCAGGGAGGACTACGAAAAAGCCGCCATTTACCGGGACAGAATCCGCCTGCTGGAACAGGCCGCCCCGGTGGCCGCCCAGGGAGGGGCCCTCCCGTGAGCGCCGCTTCCTTCGGGGACAACGAGGCCTGGTATGCCGCAGGCGGGCCGGAGCAGGACGTGGTTGTGTCCACAAAGATACGGCTTTCCCGGAACCTGGCCAGCTTCCCCTTCCCGGAATACGAGCGGGGTGACGACGGGGAGCGTGTGCAGGCCCTGGTGTTCGACGCCTTCACCCGGATGGACAACCCGGAGTCCTTCCAGGCGATCAGCACGGGCCGGCTGGATTCCCTGGGCAAGCGTATCCTCGCCGAGCGGGGGGTGATCCCCCACGAAAGCGCCGGCCGGTTCGATCCCGTGGACGGCATCCCCCCGGGCATCGTGGTGCGCTCCGACGGCAGGCTCACCTGCACGGTCAACGACGGGGACCACGTGCGGATTTCGTCCTTCACGGCGGGCCTCGACCCGGCGTCGGTGTGGGAGAACGCCCACGGGGTGGACGAGAAAATGCAGGAGAGCCTCCAGTTCGCGGCCAGCCACGAGTTCGGCTACCTCACCTCGTCCCTCTCCGACGCGGGCAGCGGCATGAAGCTGACCGTGCAGGTGCACCTTCCCTGTGTGTCCCTGGACGGGCAGCTTCTCACCATCCTTGAGACCGCCCAGGCCAGGGGTTTCACCTTTTCCTCGGCCTTCGGCGCGGGGACCTCGGCGGGTTCTTCCCTGGGGGCCTACTACAATGTCACCAACAACAACAGTTTCACGGGCAACGAGTTCGACCAGATAGCCTCCCTCTCGTCGGTGGCGGTGTACCTGGCGGATTTTGAGCGGAACCTCCGGGCCCAGGTGGCCGAAAACAAACCGACGATCCTCCGGGACAGGGTCTACAAGTCCTTTGCCGCCGCCAAATTTTCCAGCTTTTTGACCGAGCGGGACGCGATCGCCTGCCTGTCGGACATCAAACTCGGCATAGACACGGGCCTCTTCTCCGGGGCCGGGTACAGCGACCTGTCGGCCCTGCTGTTCAGGATAAAGGAGGCCCACCTGGCCTTCATCGCCCAGTCGGTCAACTTCGCCTTCGAGAAGGACGTGGACGGCTCGGCGGATTTGATGATTTCCCGGATGCGGAGCCTCATCGTCCACGAGGCCCTGGAGCGCGTTGAAGTCAAAATTTAGGGGGAAGAAATGTCCAGGGGATTTTCGCCGCGGGTCCAGCGGCTTTTAACGTTTTTGGCCCAGGAAGAGGGACGGAAGACCGGCTCGGAGCAGTTGCTCCCGGAGCACCTCCTCCTGGCCCTCCTCAAGAGCGCCGACGGCCTGGGCTACCAGGCGCTCCGTCACCTCAGAATCGACGTGCTCACCCTGCAACTCCTTCTGGAGCAGTCGATTCCCGTCAGAATAGCGGACCGGATTGCCGGGGAGATCCCCCCGTCCAGACGCCTCCGGGCCCTGCTCGATTCCGCGGCCCTGGAAGCCCGGGCCATGCGGCTCGACTACATCGGCACGGAACACGTGATTCTGGCGGCAATCAAGGAAGACCAGAGCGTCACCTGGCAGTTCTTCCGCCGCTCCGGGGTGTCCCTGGACGAGGCCCGTTCCGCGGTCCTGGACGTGCTGCGCCGGAGCCTTTCCTCGGCCAACGACACGGGCGCGGCAAAGGCCTTCTTTCCCTTCGTGTTCCAGACCGTCCAGGGGGGGGGCAGGCCGAAGCAGGGCATCCTCCAGGATTTCAGCAAGGACATCACCGCCCTTGCCCGGGCCGGGGAGATCGACCCCGTGGTGGGCAGGGACCGGGAGATCCGCCGGGTGATTCAGATCCTCTCCAGGCGGGCAAAGAACAACCCCGTGCTCATCGGCGACCCCGGCGTGGGCAAGACCGCCATCGCCGAGGGGCTGGCCCTCAGAATCGCCTCGGGCGCGGTGCCCCGGAACCTGCTCGAAAAGCGGCTCCTCACCCTGGACGTGGCCCAGATCATCGCGGGCACCAAATACCGGGGGGAATTCGAGGAGCGCATCAAGCGGATAATCAAGGAAATCACCTCCGAGCGGAACGTGATTCTCTTCATCGACGAGCTCCACACGATCATCGGGGCCGGGGGGGCCGAGGGCACCATGGACGCCTCCAACATGCTCAAGCCCGCCCTTGCCCGGGGGGAGCTCCAGTGCATCGGCGCCACCACCCTGGCGGAGTACCGCAAATACTTCGAGCGGGACGCGGCCCTGGAGCGGCGGTTCCAGATCGTCCACATCGACGAGCCCTCGGAGGAGGAAACCCGTAAAATTCTCTACGGAATCAAGAAAAAATACGAGGATTTTCATAACGTCACCTACGGGGACGAGGTCATCGAAGCGATCACCCGGTTCGCCTGCCGGTACATCACCGAGCGCTACCTCCCGGACAAAGCTATCGACATCCTGGACGAGGCCGGGGCCATGAAGAAAATCGACGGCGAGGGCCGCCCGGCGGAGCTGGAGGAGCTGGAGGACGCGATTTTCCGGCTCACGGAAGAAAAAAAGCTCCTCGTCCAGACCCAGAACTACGAGCGGGCCGCGGAGGTGCGGGACAAGGTGCTCCTCCTCCGGCAAAAACTCGACCTCTTCAGGAACAGGTGGGAAAAGAACGCCCAGGCCGAGCGGAAGGCCGTGGAAGTGCGGGACGTGTGCGCGGTGGTGGAGACCATGACGGGCATCCCCGCGTCGGAACTGGACGCCGAGGAGTCCCGGCGGCTCCTGGACATGGAAGCCCGGCTGCACCGGGAGGTCGTCGGCCAGGACGAGGCGGTCACGGCGATCGCCGCGGCCATCAGGCGGAGCAGGGCGGGGGTGTCCTCGGGGAAGCGCCCCTCCGGGTCGTTCATCTTCCTGGGTCCCACCGGGGTGGGGAAGACCCAGTTGGCAAAGACCCTGGCCCGGTTCCTCTTCGGCTCCGAGGACACGCTGATTCGGATCGACATGAGCGACTTCATGGAAAAACACAACTCCAGCCGCCTCATCGGGGCTCCCCCGGGGTACATCGGCTACGAAGAGGGGGGCGTCCTCACGGAGAAGGTGCGCCGGAAGCCCTACTCGGTGGTCCTCCTGGACGAAATCGAGAAGGCCCACCCGGACGTGTTCAACCTGCTCCTCCAGGTGCTGGAGGAGGGGGAGCTCCAGGACAACCTGGGGCACACGGTGAATTTCCGGAACACGGTGATCATCATGACCAGCAACGCCGGGGCCCGGAAGCTCGCCGGGGAAGCCAGACTCGGCTTCGACACCCGTGAGGACGGGGCCATGTCGTACGAAGAAATAAAGGCCGGCGCCACCGCCGAGATAAAGCGGATTCTGAGCCCGGAGCTCCTCAACCGGATCGACGAGACCGTCGTGTTCAACGCCCTCAGCAGGAAGCAGGTCGCGGAGATTCTGGATCTGCGCCTCCGGGAGCTCTCGGACCGGCTCGCGGAGAAACACATTTCCATCACCCTGGCCCCCCAGGCCAGGGCGTACCTGGCGGAAAACGGCTACAACCCCCAGTTCGGGGCCCGTCCCATGCGGCGTCTGATTCAGAAGGAGCTGGAGGACCCCCTGGCCGCCATGGTTCTGGAGGGGCGCCTCAAAAGCGGCGGCTCCGTGTCCGTGGGGTGCAGGGGCGGGAAGCTGCGCCTCACCGTGGGGGGGCCCCTCCCGGAGGCGGCGGAGAAGGTGCCGGCGGCGGAGATCCCGGAGCCGGCGGCCGTGGGCGTCCCGGAGGGGGTGTAGCCCATGGAACAGAGCATCCTTTCGGTCTTCGGCACCGCCAAAACCGGCAGCGACAGCATCCTGGAAAAACTCTTCCACGTGCTCAATTCTTCTTTCGACGGGATTTACATCACCGACGGGGAGGCGAACACCCTCTTCGCGAACAATTCCTACGAGGTCATCACGGGTTTAAAGCGGGAGGAGGTCATCGGCAAGAACATGCGGGAGCTGGTTGACACCAAGGTGATGAACGTGTCCGGGTCCCTCCTGGTGCTGGAGAGCCGCAGCCCGGTCACCCTGGACCAGAAATTCCGCACGGGCAAGCACGCGATCATCACGAGCACCCCCGTGTTCGACCGGAACGGCAAAATCACCATGATAATCACCAACGTCCGGGACGTAACGGAGCTCTACCGGGTCAAGCAGCAGCTCGCCCAGAAGGAGGAACTCTCCCAGCGGCAGATGTTCGAGCTGGAACTGATCCGCAGCCAGAACACCGGGGGCAAGTACGACTACAACACCAACGACCCCAAGATGTTCGAGGTCCTCCACATGCTCACCCGCATAGCCAAGACCGACACCACCGTGCTCCTCCAGGGGGAGACCGGGGTGGGCAAGGAAGCTTTCGCCTCCTACATCCACCAGAACAGCGCCCGCTCCCGGGAGCGGTTCATCACGATAAACTGCGCCGCCATCTCGGAGCAGCTCGTGGAGAGCGAGCTCTTCGGCTACGCCCCGGGCAGCTTCACCGGCGCGTCCGAGAGCGGCAAGCCCGGCCTCTTCGAGATCGCCGACAAGGGCACGGTCTTCCTGGACGAGGTCGGCGAGCTGCCCCTTACGGTGCAGGTAAAGCTGCTGCGGGTGCTCCACGACCAGTCCATGCTGCCCGTGGGGGCCACGGAGGTGCGCAGGGTCGACGTGCGGATCATCGCCGCCACCAACCGGGACTTAAAAAAGATGGTCCAGCAGCAGCGTTTCAGGCAGGACCTCCTCTACCGGCTCAACACCTTCACCGCCACGATCCCCCCCCTGCGGGACCGCCGGAGCGACATCATCCCCCTGGCCCTGTTCATCCTGCAAAACTTCAATAAACAGCACCACCTGGAAAAGACCCTCTCCGAGAGCGCCTGCCTGGAGCTCTACAACTACCACTGGCCGGGGAACATCCGGGAGATGCGCAACGTGATCGAGCGGGCGGTCATCCTCAGCGACGGGAGCGAGATCTATCCCGACGACCTTGCCATCAGCGAGACCGTCCGGCACAGGAGCGACGGGGACGAGCGCAGGTCCTCGGGGAAGGACCCGGTGAACCTCAAGTTCCTGCTCGAAAAGATCGAAGGGGAGTACATCAAGTCCGCCTTCGACCGGCACAGGAGCATCCGGCGCGCCGCGGCCCACCTGACCATGGATCCCGCCACATATCTCCGTAAATGGCGGAAGTATACGGAATAAGCCCCGGCGTTTCATTTTTGAAACAAATGCGGCGGAATTTTACGCCGGTTTTCATCTTTTGTTTTGATTTTGAAACATGAGCCGCAAAAATTGTTTTGATTTTGAAACAAAAGGACAGTCCCTTTGCCCTAAAACCGCGGGAAATCCGGGTTGTTACAAAAAAGTGATTTTCATATTTCCTTGCCCTGTGCTTTTTTGGGACGGCCTTGTTAAAATCGCCCTTCCAAAGTGATTTTGGCACGATTCTTGCTGTCTTTCTAATATATCATAAGGAGGCAAACACATGAGTAACAACACCACAACAGGAGCTGCAAAAAAGTATGACCTGACGGTCATCCTCTTCTGCATCTCAATTGTCCTTTTGGTTGTAGGAGCGCTAATTTCCTACAATGTCGTAACTTCCGGCGGAAGGGTAAAAATCGAGGAGGTCGCGTTCATCGACGATAACGGCGCCCTGCTGAAAGGCGCTATCTACATCCCCAAGGGTGTGGACGCCGAGCACCCCGCGCCGGCGGTCATCGTGGGTCACGGGTATTCGTCAAATTACCACGCCCTTGAAATCGACGCGGTCGAACTGGCGCGGCGGGGCGTGGTTGCCCTGGCCGTGGACAGTTACGACCACGGCAAGTCCGGCCACCCGGAGCCGCTGAAGCCGGAGCCCTTCACCAAGCCCGATCCAAGGCTGTCCCACTTCGGCATGTTCGGGCAGTTGCAGTTCCTGGGCAGGCTTCCCTATGTCGACAAGAACCGCATCGGCCTCACGGGGCACTCCATGGGCGCGGAAAACTCCCGGCTCACGGCCAAGAGGGCCTTCGCCCTCCGCCAGACCGACCCGTCCGTCATCGTGCCGCGGGCCGTGCTCCTCCAGGCCAACTCGCCCAAGCTGGACAACGAAACCAAGGACGACGAGCCTGTCGCCCATTTCGGCATAAGCTACGGGGTCAACGTGGGCAGGTACGACGAGTTCGCCATCCTCCTGTGGGGCATTCCCAAGGCCGCGGACTACAAGACCACCAAGAATTTCAAGGCCATGGTGGGCATCCCCGAGCCGGACAACAATGTGTTCTACCGCTACGGCAACCCCGCGCCCCTCACCACCAGGGAGGAACAGCTTAGAGCGGGCCGGGAGGGTTCCCTCCGGATCGGCTGGATTCAGGACAACTCCCACTCGACCCTGTGCTTCTCGCGGCTTGCGTCAAGGCGGGCGGTGGAATTCTTCGACCTCACCCTCTGCGACGGCAAGCTGGCGGAACGGATTCCCTACGACAACCAGATCTGGCCCCTCAAGACCCCCGCCTCTGCGGCGGTGCTCATCGGCGTCGTCATGTTCATGGTGACTCTGGGGCTTTTGCTCCTCCGGGCGCCCTTCTTCAAGAGTATCATCAAGCCTGAGCCGGTAAGCCTGATTTCCATGCACGCGCCCATCCACAAGCTCTACTACACCGTCTTCTACGCCATCTCGTTCCTGGTGCCCTTCTTTACATTCTTCTGGGCCAACGAAGACCGCATCTTCTCCACCTGGCAGAACGTCATAGCCCCCGTGTCCAAGTGGCCCTATTCCAATTTCTGGAACCTGCCCCTGGTAAACGGCAGCGCCCTCTACAGCCTGGTGCACGGAGCTATCATGGTGGTCCTCTTTGCCATCATCTACTTCGCACTTGCCAAGCCCAACGGCGGCAAATTTGAGAGCACGGGCCTCATCGTTCCGGCCAAAACCTTCGGCAAGTCTATCCTTTTGGGCGCTATCGTCTTCTTCTCGTTCTTCATCGTGCTCAACATCCTCATCTACTTCACCGGCATCGAATTCGGCTTCTACAAGTTCTGGCTCGATACCATGTCCATCGACCGGTGGGGCAGGTTCGTCAAGTACTTCCTGTTCTTCTTTGTCTACGCGGTCATAAGCGGGGTGTGCCTCAACAGCATCACCCGCATCAACGGCCTTAAAGAATGGCAGAACTTCCTCCTCATGCTGGGCGTGAGCTTCGGCGGCCTGTTGCTCCTCCAGATCATCAACACCCAGGTGCTCTACAGGACCGGGCAGATGCTGTACTTCTTCGTACCCGGCAGCAAGATACCCAACAGTTTTGCCATCCTGCTGCTCTTCGGCACGTTCTTCTCGGTTCCTTCTTCGGTGGTATTCAGCCGGGTCTTCTACAAGAAGACCGGCAACGTGTGGGTGGGAGCCGTGATCGTGAGCATGTTCTCCACCTTCCTCGCCGTGGGTTCGACCCTGGTGAGTCATATCCTGTAGTTGATCCGGCGGCGTCCGAAATTCCTTACTTCGGGCGCCGCCCTTCTTGACCTCAAAGGAGAGTGGAGATGGTTTTTGGGTGTTGCCGCGGCCGCAACAGGTACGTGCGTTCTCTCGTGTTGATTGTCGCAGCTTGCGCCGTGTTGGGGGCCTATTCCATGGGGGCCTTCGCCCGGGGCGGGGGCGGTTTTATTTCCGTGCTCCGCGCTCAAATCGCCCCGTCGTCGGGCGCCGTCCGGCTCATGGGATTCGTCCCCGTAAGCCGGCTCCCCAGGGCAGCCAGGCTCTTCATCCTCCAAACCACGGAAAGACCCGGAAGCTCCGCCAGCGTCAGCAAGAAAAAACGTCTTCCAATAGGATTCAAATTTTTTGCTTCCCTCGATGGTCCTTCAAATAACAAGGATTATTTGCTAAGCTCTTTCCTCGAGGGGAACACAAAAAGTGAATATATCAGGGTAAACAACACACAGCTTCTCAACCTGCGGCTCTGAGGGTTCCCCTGGTTTTGAGGATCTTTCCGGCCGGGGGGCCGGAATGTGGACAACCTGCCCTTGCCCCTAAGGAGGGGTAAGACACTTACTTTTTTGGAGAATTATTATGGCTATAAAGCGTGAAATCGGTCTCGAGCAGCCCTATATCCCTGCGGGACTGTTCAAAATCCGTATCCCCTTTGTGCACTACAGGTTTGAAATCTCCGAGGCGATTCAAGCCATCTTCATGTGCGCAACCTGTCTGGGCGCAATCCCTGTCTTGCAGTCGGTCCTGGGGGTTTCCTACGAAATCGCCTGGTCCATGGTCGTCATCAACGGCTGCCTCTACTTCCTGCACGCAACCTTCGGCGACCCGGTAGTCCCCGGATGGATCACCCCGGCGATCCCCGTCGTCACCGCCTACCTTACCGGCGGCTACGAAGACCACAACCTGCGGATCCAGGCGATGGTTGCCTTGCAGATTGACGTGGCGATCATCTTCTTTATCATGGGTCTTACGGGCATCGCCAACCGGCTCATGAGGGCAATCCCCTCATCGATTCAGGCGGGCATCCTCCTGGGCGCGGCGGTCGCGGCTGTTATCGGCGAAATGAACGGGCGCTTCAAGGTATACCCCGTCACCATCGCCATTTCCTGCCTCCTGGCGTACTTCCTCTTGTTCAGCAAGACCTGGCAGAATTTGCGCAAAAAGAGCGCCATCGTGGATAGGCTGGCCAGCTTCGGTATGCTCCCGGCCATCATCATCGGCGTAATCCTGGGCCCCATCGTGGGCGAAATCAAGCTGCCCCCTATCTCCCTCTCCTGGACGGACCCCGCCACGGGCAGGACCCAGTTCCTGTTCTGGCTCCCCCAGATCGGGCAGCTGCTCAAGGAAGTCAGCCCCCTGGGCGGCATCGGCTTCCCCAGCGTGGACCTCTTCATCAAGGGTATTCCTACGGCTATCGCGGCCTACATCATCGCCTTTGGTGACTTCGTCACCTCGGACGTTCTGTTGAACGAGGCCGACGAAGCCCGGTCGGACGAGAAGATCGACTTCAACGCCAACCGGTCCAACGTCATAAGCGGCGTCCGGAACACGATTATGGCCCTTATCGCCCCCTACACCCAGCTCTGCGGCCCCCTGTGGGCTGCCGTAACGGTGGCAACCTGCCAGCGCTACAAGGACGGGCGGAAGGCCATGGACTCGATTTTCTCCGGGGTCGGAACCTTCCGTATGATGACCGCCATCTACGTGGCCGTCATCCCCATCGCCCTCCTGTTAAAGGAAGTGCTCCCCATCGCCCTTTCGATCACCATGCTTGTCCAGGGCTATGCGTGTACCATCATAGCGATTAAGATGTGCCGGAACGATACGGACATGGGTATCGCGGGCGTTATGGGCGCGGTCCTCGCTGTCCGGGGCGCCGCGTGGGGCCTTGCGGTCGGTATCATCCTCAACATCGTGCTGATCGTCGGTTCGGGCACTAAGGTGCTCGGTTCCGCGAAGTCGGGCGCGCCGGACAAGAAGGCGTAAGACCATGCAGACCGTGACTGTCGGACCAGGCGTAAAGGAATATTTACAAACGATGGGCGCAGAGAAAGTTGTCGTCGGCCTGGCGACCGGCAGGACACCGGTCTGCTGCAACGGCGGCAAGGCCCAGGGCTACTACACCCCCGGTGTGCTTCTGGCAAAACCGGGGGCTCAGTGGGACGAACCCCACCGGGAATTCACCTCCAACGGGGTGAACGTGCTGGTGAGCGATGAAGCCCTGGCTGCCGCGGACGGAGACATCAGCGTGACCATGGAAAGAGCGCTGATTTTTAAGAAGCTGACTGTTTCCGGCTTCCCCAAGCGCGTCTACGACGGTGATTTGGCGGAACGGATCGCCAAATACGATGCAAAGGAGGCGGCAGCCATGAACACAGCAGAAGCCCCCGCGTAGGGGTCCGCCGCATCCTGGCGCGGTATATGTCAGGAACAGAAGAAACTGTGGCACCAAAGGGCCGTTGGCCCTGAACAAAACATAATAGGAGGAAAACCTATGGCAAAACTCATGACTGGGCAAGAATACATCGAAAGTATTCGCAAAATTAAGATGGAAGTCTATCTTATGGGCAAGAAGGTTGACAGCCCCGTGGACGACCCCATCCTGCGGCCGTCCCTGAATTCGGTACGGGCAACCTACGATCTGGCGCAGAAGCCGGAGTATGCGGACCTGATGCTGGCAAAAGAACCCGACGGCAAGACCGTCAACCGGTTCAACCACATCCACCGCTCAACCGAAGATCTGGTAAAGAAGGTCAAGATGCAGCGGCTCCTGGGCCAGACCACGGGGGCCTGTTTCCAGCGCTGCGTGGGCATGGACGCCTTCAACGCGGTGTGGAGCACCACCTACGACACGGACCAGAAGTACAAGACCCACTACCACGAGAACTTCAAGAAATTCCTCGCCTACGTGCAGGAAAATGACTTCACCGTGGACGGGGCCATGACCGACCCCAAGGGCGACCGGTCCAAGGCGCAGAACGAGCAGGAAGACCCGGACATGTTCGTGCACGTTGTTGAACGCAACGTCACCCGTGACGGCAAGAAGGGCATCATCGTGCGCGGGGCCAAGGCCCACCAGACGGGCATCCTGAACTCCCACGAAGTCATCGTCATGCCGACCCAGGCGGTAAAACCCGAAGCCAAGGACTACGCCATCGCCTTTGCGGTGCCCCTCGACAGCCCGGGCCTCTTCCTGATCATCGGCCGCCAGTCCTGCGATACGCGGAAACTGGAAGGCGGCAAGATCGACGTGGGCAACGCCGAGTACGGCGGAGTGGAAGCCCTCACGGTGTTCGACAACGTGTTCGTGCCCGAGGACAGGATCTTCCTGGACGGGGAAGCTGATTTCGCCGGGGACCTGGTGGAGCGCTTCGCAGGCTATCACCGGCAGAGCTACGGCGGGTGCAAGGTCGGCGTGGGCGACGTGCTCATCGGAGCCGCCGCAACCATCGCGGACTACAACGGCGCGAACAAGGCGTCCCACGTAAAGGACAAGCTCATCGAGATGACCCACCTGAACGAAACCCTGTACTGCTGCGGTATCGCCTGTTCTGCGGAAGGCAACAAGACTCCCTCGGGGAACTACATCATCAACCTGCTCCTGGCCAACGTCTGCAAGCAGAACGTCACCCGGTTCCCCTACGAGATCGTCCGCCTGGCGGAAGACATCGCGGGCGGTATCATGGTAACCGCACCCTCGGAGAAGGACCTGAACGCCCCCGGCAAGGTGGGCGAGGCTGTCAAGAAGTACCTGAAAGCGGCCCCCGGAGTCACCGTGGAGAACCGCCTGAGGATTCTGCGGCTCATCGAGAACCTGTCGCTCGGCACGGCGGCTGTCGGCTACCGGACGGAATCCATGCACGGCGCGGGGTCTCCCCAGGCGCAGCGCATCATGATTGCCCGGCAAGGCAACATCGACGGCAAGAAGAAGCTTGCAAAAGCTTTGGCCGGCGTCAAGGAATAGGCGCATAAAATGTGCCGGGGCAATCCCGGCACATTTTTTGCCGGCCCCTTGACGGGTATAAGGAATGACGATGCCCCGGGAAATTCTTGACAAGATCGAAACCGTCCTGGACGAGCGGATACGCCCGCTGCTCCGGCAGCATAACGGGGACGCGGCAATCGAGTCCCTGGAAGAGGGCGTCCTGCGGGTCAGGATGATTGGCGGCTGTGTCGGGTGCCCGTCCGCGGTGTCCGAAATCGAACAGCTTGCGGGGGAGGAAATAACGAGCCGCTTCCCGGAGGTGCGTTCGGTGGTTGTGATCACCGGGGTCAGCGACGAGCTGATCGAGGCGGCGCGGGCTCTGCTCAGGCAGAAACATACCGGGCAGAAGTAAGGGCGCATCGAAAAACCCCGGTTGGGTTTTTCGAGCGCCTTGCAATTCCTTTGCGGGAATTGCGTTTTTATGAGTAGACATCTAAAAACTGAAGTTTTTAGATGTCCCCTTAACGTGTTTTATAAGGAGACAACAATGAATTGGCAAGAGATTTACAAGAAAAAACTGTGCAGCCCCGCGGATGCGGTGAAGCATATCAAGAGCGGCGACAGAGTCGTCATCGGCCACGCCTGCGGGGAGCCCCCCGCGCTGGTGAGCGCGATGGTGGCCAATGCCGCCGCGTACAAGAAGGTGGAAATCAACCACATGGTCGCCATGGGGCCCGGGGCCTACTGCAAACCCGAATACAAGGACAACTTCGTGCACAACAGCCTGTTCCTGGGCGGGAGCACCCGCAAAGCCATCGAGGAAGGCCGGGGGGACTTTACGCCGGTGTTTTTCCACGAGATTCCGAACCTGTTCCGCACGACCCTGCACCCCAATGTCCTGCTGTTCCAGGTGTCGCCCCCGGACGCCCACGGCTATTGCAGCTACGGCATTTCCTGCGATTACACCAAACCCGTCGCCGAGTGCTGCGACATCAGGATCGCCCAGGTCAACAAGAACATGCCCCGCACCCTGGGGGACGCCTTCATCCACGTAAGCCAGCTTGACTACATCGTGGAAGACGACACCCCCCTCATCGAGCTGCCGGCCCCCAAGATTTCCGACGTGGAAAAAGCCATCGGCGAGAACTGCGCCTCCGTGGTCAAAGACGGGGACTGCCTCCAGCTCGGCATCGGCTCCATCCCCGACGCGGTGCTCCTCTTCCTCAAGAACAAGAAGGACCTGGGGATTCACTCGGAGATGTTCTCCGACGGGGTTGTGGAACTGGTTGAGGCCGGGGTCGTAACCTGCAAGAAGAAGAACTTCTATCCGGGAAAAATGGTCGTCAACTTCCTGATGGGAACAAAGCGGCTCTATGACTTTGTTGACAACAACCCGATGGTGTACCTCGCGCCGGTGGACTGGGTGAACGATCCCCGGGTCATCTGCCAGAACGACAACCTGGTGTCGATCAACTCGTTCCTGCAAGTGGACTTGATGGGCCAGGTGGCGTCCGAGAGCATCGGTCTCAAGCAGTTCAGCGGCGTGGGCGGCCAGGTTGACTTTGCCCGGGGCGCGAACATGAGCCGGGGCGGCCGCACGATCATGACGAACTCCGCAACCAGCGGTGGCGGCAAGCTCTCCAGAATCGTGCCTGTCCTGGACGAGGGAGCGGCGGTCACCACATCCCGGTGCGACGTGAACTACGTGGTCACCGAGTACGGTGTGGCGCAGCTCAAGGGCAAGACCCTGCGGGAACGGGCCCGGCAGCTTATCAACATCGCCCACCCGGACTTCCGCCCGGCGCTCAAGGAAGAATTCGAGAAGCGCTTCAAGCAGCCCTTTTAGCAAGGAGGAACCGTGACGGTACTTGTGAGGTACTGTGGTGGTTGCAACCCCTGGTATGACCGGGTGGCGCTGGTGCAGCACTTGCAGGCGGCGCTCCCGGCCATCAATTTCTCCTTCCCCCCGGCCGCCGGGAGCGGTGATTTTGTCCTGGTGGTGTGCGGGTGTCCGGCCCGGTGCGCCTATCACGGGGATCTTACGGGAAAGAAGGGGGAACTGCTGATTTCTCCCGGGGTCGACTACGAAACTGTCTGCCAAACACTGCGCAACGCCCTCGGAAGCGAATAGGGTAGGGCATAGAATATCACATATTCAACTAGATATTTTTGTATACAAAAAGCCACAAAAAATATCAAGCTATTTGTTGATATATCTGTTGACACGAGCAGTCACGCCGGTGTGACCTCACGCTACTCCCCGAATTCGCTGGTTTCAAATTTCAGTGTACGGCAGTTTTCCCGGACAGTACGGACGAGGTCGTCCGGCATACCTTCGGGAGCTGTCACCTGAATGTCAATTTTTACCGTTATGCCGGCTTTCGGTAGTTTGGCAAAGTGCTGGAGGACTTCAAGGTTGATGTCCCCGGTGTTTTTACCAATCTTGGTAAGATCGTCAAGTTTGACGCTGCCGTAAAAGTGGGTAGGAGAGGAATTAGGAGATAGGGGTGAGGAAATAGAAAATAGAGGAGAGGATTCAGAAGGAAGAGGCGAGGCATGGGGCGCGGGTATATCAGCCGCAGTCTGAGTTTCAGGCGCTTCTTTTTGCAGTTGGGCTTTGGCGGTTTCTATTTTGACGATAAGCCCGTCGGGAGAAATGGTAAAGCTGCGGGAGGCGCCGATTGTCAGTGCTTCGTATCTGCCGGCGCTGTCCTGCCCCTCGGCATAAGCGAAGTATTCGGATGATTCAACGCCTGAACGAATCGCTTCAAACAAAACGTTCTCACCCGCGAGGCGCGGAAGGTAGCAGTAGGTACACAGGTAGTCCCAAAGTTGTTTGATGTTGAGGTGATTGACATCCCGCCAGAGCAGATTGTCCAGTTCCATTAGAAGCAGTGCTGGCGCCCACCGCGTGATGATCGCCTCGTTTTGAAGCATCCGTTTGGCGGCTTTGGTGATGATGCTGTCATCACCACCGCTCAATCGTGATACGTCAAAGCGAATCGTCTTCATGTCAACATTTCTGTCGATGTAGGGCACGATGAGCCAGCAGTACGCTTCTTTGACACGGGCGTCCACGGTTTCGTTGCTGCGGCGCAGGCTGTTGTCGGTTTCGCGGTTTTGCGCGGCGTCAAGATTCAGGTCAATGCTATCCGCCTTGACCGACTTCCACGCGAGATAAAGCCGCGCCGCTTCTTTGAGGCTGACAATCAGGGTTTGGTCTGACGCGATAAATCCGAGCATATTTCGGTAAATGCGCGGCGTGTTTCCCCGGTTGTTCAGAATATCCGTGACGGCAGTCATCGCGGGACAATTAGCGTCTCCGCTTTTGTACTCATCGGTGGGACGCAGTATAACCAGGCGGGCGCTTTGTTCATCCGGCACATCGAGTGAGGATGCGGGACAGATGTGCACACCGGCAAAGGGAGGTTCCTTCCGCAGCGTGCGCAGGCGGTTTTCGATTTCGTACTCTACATCAGAGGCGGCGATCTGCGTGGCGCGGTCTTCCACCGTCTTGCGAAGCGTGGGGCGCGTGTCGTACCAGAAACGGTCGCCGGAGGGGTTTGTGTACAAATAGGCAAGGGCGCTTTTGAGCGAAGTGAGGGCGTCGTTGAAATTGGCGATATTCTCACCCGGTTGAATGACGCCGAGGCGGACGCGGGAGGCTTCGATGCCGCGTACACGGGAGCCAACGGTCGGGGCGCTGCCGAGCATAATCGTCCGGGCAATTCTGCGGGCGGCAAGGCTTTTCCCGTAGCGCGGATTAGCCTGGTCTTTTTGGTAGGGGACAGAGTTCTTGCCGTCAACCTCGTGGTCAACAATGGCGTTCCAGCCCTCGGACAGGTGGCGCGTCAACTCATCGCGCACATTCGGCACATCAAGCGGAATGGAGCCGGGCATAATCAATAGACTTGCGTCCGCGCCCATCCACAGTTCGTGAATCACCGCCGCCATGAGGCGCAGAACGCCGCGGGTTCGCTGGAAGCGTTCAAGTGTTGCCCAATCTTCATACAGACGATCAAACACCTCCGGGTGAATCGGGTAACAGGAAACCATGCGGTTCTTGTATTCCAGTTCCTTTGCCTCAAGCGGAAAATCGCTGGTGTTCTCTGCGTAAAACCGGCTGAAAGCCGCGCAGACCGCGTCACGGCCGCCAGGATTCTTGCAGTCAAGAAACAGGCGGCGGCGCACCACTTCAAAGCCTTCGGTCGCGGACACGGGCTTCCAGATTGACTCCATGCGCCCGAAGGTGTGCTCGATGGTTTCAAGCGCGGTGTGCCCCGCCTCGCCGCCGATTTCAATATCTGACTCTGGAATAGCGGCAACAACAATACTGTTTTTGCTGACCCGCGCCGCTTCGGTAACTTCCTGAATGAAAGTAATAAAGTTGTCGAAGGTGCCCGCCGGAAG
>JAISTZ010000118.1 GCA_031272345.1 Spirochaetaceae bacterium
CGGCTGGAAGGTGGAGACCGTGGGGGACGACATCGCCTGGATGAAGTTCGGCGCTGACGGTAGGCTCTACGCGATAAACCCGGAGGCGGGTTTCTTCGGGGTGGCCCCGGGCACGAACACCCAGTCCAACCTGAACGCCATGGAATCCATCAGGGAAAACTCGATTTTCACCAACTGCGGTCTCACCGGGGACGGGGACATCTGGTGGGAACAAATCGGCTACCCGCCCCCGGGCACGGAAATCGTCGACTGGAAGGGCAAAAAGCGGCCCTGCCCCGCCGGGGACAAGAGTCCCAAGGGTGAAGAAATCGCCCACCCCAACGCCCGGTTCACCGCGCCGGCAAGACAGTGCCCGTGCATCGCCCCGGAATGGGAGGACCCCAAGGGGGTGCCCATCAGCGCCTTCCTCTTCGGCGGCAGGCGGCCCTCCACGATCCCCCTGGTGAACCAGGGCCGGGACTGGAACCACGGGGTCTTCCTGGGCTCCATCGTGGGTTCGGAGGTCACCGCCGCGGTCATCTCGGACCAGGTGGGCCAGGTGCGGCGGGACCCCTTCGCCATGCTGCCCTTCTGCGGCTACCACATGGGGGACTACTTCAAACACTGGATCGAAACCGGCAAGAGGGCCGACCCGGCCAAGCTGCCCAAGATTTTCTACGTGAACTGGTTCCGCAAGGACGCGGACGGCAATTTCCTGTGGCCGGGGTACGGCGAAAACAGCCGGGTGCTGGCGTGGATCTTCGACCGCTGCGACGGCAAGGACAACGCGGTGGACACCGAAATCGGTCTCATGCCCAAGCCGGGAGCAATCAACACCGAGGGCCTCGGCGTGTCGGCGGCCACGATGAAGGACCTGCTCGCGGTGGACAAAGAGGGCTGGAAGAAAGAAATCAGGGACATCCGGGAAAACCACTACCCCAAATTCGGCGCAAAGCTCCCCAGGGAGCTCGCTGCGGAGCTGGACACCCTGGAGAAACGTCTGGGCTGATCACCCCCACAACCCTGTCTTTTTTCGCGCCCTCCCCAAGAAGGAGGGCGCGGTTTTGTATGAGCCCGTCGATGATGGCGCTCACGTCATCGTGTTCCCATATCCGCACACCGAATCTGGGGGAGTCCCGGCGGTTCAGTTGTTCCTGCAAGATTCCCTTGGCTTCGGAGAGGGTGACGCTTCCGCCACGGGTACGGAAAAAGGCCAGGACAAAATCCCCGTCCGCGGCGCTTGTCTCCGCCGTGCCCTCGCACACGTCGCAGCCCGAACAGGGGGCCTGCTCGCCCCCCAGGGCGTCCAGGAGGACCTGCCTCCGGCAGGTGTTCTTTTCCGCAAGGTCGAGCAGGGCCCGTTCCCTCCGTCCTTCCTCAAAGGCGGAAAACCGGCGTCTGTCCTCGTCACTCCAAATCAACACGGCCTTGGAGGGCTTTCCGTCCCGGCCTCCCCTCCCCGCCTCCTGGATGTAGGCCTCCGCTGTGGATGGGGGCTCCAGGTGAATCACCGTGCGGATGTCGCTCTTGTCGACCCCCATGCCGAAAGCGCACGTGGCGCAGAGGATCCCATCGTCCCTGGGAAAGAACCACTGCTCCACGGCCTTCTTTTCGTCCCGCTCCAGGCCCGCGTGGTAAAAGCGCACCCTGTCCCTGCCGAAGTAGAGTGAAAAAAGCCGGGCGGTCTGTTCGGCCTTCAAGCGGGTGCCGCAGAAGACAATCATGGGCTTTTCTTCTTGTATCGCAAGGAGCAGGGCGGCCTTCTGCTTGGCAAAGGCCCGGCGCAGGTAATAACGGATGTTGGGCCTGTCGGAGTCGCTCCGCACGATGTGGGCGTCCCCGTCAAAGAGGACCTCAGCGGTGCGCCTGAGGACCCCCTCCGAGGCCGTAGCGGTGAAGGCAGTGACCACCGGGACGTTGAGCCGGGCGAGAATCTTCCCCAGGGTGAGGTAGGCGGGACGGAAGGTGTCCCCCCACTCGCAGGTGCAGTGGGCCTCGTCGATCGCCGCGTGGAGGATGCCCACTCCGGCGAGGCGGTCCACCAGGGCCTCCGACTGGAGGACCTCGGGGTTCGCAAGAATCACCCTGGCGCCCCCCTGAAGGCGCTTAAAGTTTCCCTCCCGTTCCTCCGGGGTCTGGCCCCCCCGGAACACCACCGCCTCCAGGCCCGCGCTGTCCATCCGGCGCTTCTGGTCCGACATCAGGGCCAGGAGGGGATAGATGATGAGGGAGGGCCCCGGAAGGAGCGCCGCCGGAAGCAGGAAACACAGGGATTTCCCCGCCCCCGTGGGGAGGAGGACGATCTGGTGGGCCCAGAGCCGCCGCTCCTCGTCGCCTCCGGCAACCGCATCGAGGATGTTCGTGACAACCAGACGCTGCCAGGGATAGAGGTAGTCGATGCCGAAGACGTTCTTTGCACATTCAATGATCGGATCTTCAATGTCGATGTAATCATCCATACCTGTATTATGTGGTGGGACTCGCTGTTTTTGGACACTTCCGGGGGAAAATTCGTAAAAATTCTTAGCTCCGGTAGGGCAGTGTGCTTTGCCGGATCCCTGCCCGTGGCGCCGGGTGCATGTGCCTGGCGCCATTTTGCTTGACACAATCCGTTTTTTGTGCTAGACTTAACCAATCCGGCGGCTTGCCGGTAGAGTGGGGCGGAGAAGGATTGGTGTGATGGATGACCGGAACGGCAAGAAAATTATCTCCCCCACACATACAGCGGCCTGACTAACCGGGGGCTTTTCTGCCTGGCGGCCCTTGTCCTGTTCATCGCAGCCCTCATGCCGGGGTGCGATCTCTACACCCTGCGGGACTACCTTGAAGACCGTTCCTTTGTGCCGGTGAGGGACATCACGGGCATACCCTCCGGGGCGGCCGCGGGCGTCCCCCTCACACTGGCCCCGGTTATCGTGCCGGGGGACGCCACAAATAAGGCGGTTTCGTGGGCCGTCTCCGGCGCCGGAGCCACCGGGGCGTCCATCACCGGGAGCACCTTTACGGCCGTGACTTCGGGCACGGCGGTCATCACCGCGCGGATTGCAAACGGCCTTGCCAAGGGGCAGGACTTTGTCAAAAGTTTCCCGATTACCGTGACGGCGACCTTCGTCCCGGTGGAGGGCATCAACCCCCTCTTTGGGGAAACCGCCCCGTCGGGGGTCCCCCTCGCCCTTGCCGCCGCGGTTGAGCCGGAAGACGCCACGAACAGGACGGTCGGGTGGAGCATCGCCTACCCCGGAACCACAAACGCCTCCCTCGACGGGGACGCGCTCACCGCCCCCGATGCGGGGGCCGTCACGGTCCGGGCGGTGATCATCAACGGCATAAGCCAGGACCCGCCGGAGGATTTTGTCACGGAGTTCACGATTACCATACTCAAGACGGCGGCCCCCGCCGTCCTCCAGGACACCGTAGAAAAACCCTCCGGCGCGCCCATGCCGGAGGCTGCCTTCACCCTGACCAACGCCTTTGAAAGCGGCACGGAAGGGAAGGCCTACGCCGCCGCAGAGGGGGACGCCCCTGCTCCGGGGATCAGCGTTGCGGTTTCCGGCTCAACCCTGACCCTCTCCCACGCCTCCGACGTACCCGCGGGAATCTACTACGTCACCGCGACCGAGCCGGGCAAGGGCGAAAGCGCCAGGACGGCCCTCACCGTGCTCGGGGCGTATTCCGTCACCTACCACCTGAACGGCGGGACCCTCGATGGGCATCCGGGGGAAGAAACCGTAACCGAAGCCTTCATCTGGGACGGCCAGCCCTTCCC
>JAISTZ010000154.1 GCA_031272345.1 Spirochaetaceae bacterium
GCCCCAGGATGACGGTGACGGCCGTCCCCTCTTTTCGCCCCCCCCGGACTTTGCCCCCGGAAAAGTCGTCTCGGAGGAGATCTTTTCCTTTGACGCGGGGGATTCCCCCAGAGCGGTCACCGCTTTCACCCTGTCCAACGGGGCAAGGGTCGTCCTGTGCCCCACGGACTTTAAGGCGAATTCCTTCCTGTTCACCGCCCTGGACCGGGGCGGATCGTCACTCCTGGGGGACGAGGACGCCCTGTCCGCCGCCAAGGCCCCGGACTACCTGGAGCTTTCGGGGCTGAACGGGTTCCCCCAGGCTGAGGTGGGCAAAAAGCTCGCGGGCACACAAATAACGATTTATCCCCAGATCACCCAGTCCTATGCGGCCCTCACGGGGAGCGCCGCCTCCTCCGACCTGGAGACCTATTTTCAGCTCATCAACCTGTATTTTTCCGCCCCCTATTTTACGGAGAGCGCCTGGGACAGGCTCATCAGCGACGCCCGGAACGACGCGGGCGCCAGGAAGAGCAGCCCCGAGGCGGTCTTTGTGGACGAGGTTCTGGCCTACATCTACGGCCCGTCCGTCAGGTTCAAAAATTTGACCGAAGAGACCATCGGCCTCCTCAGGGCCGACAGGGCCGAAAAAGCCTACAGGGACTTCTTCGCGAACCCCGGGGACTTTACCTTTGTGTTTACCGGTGACCTCAGCCTTGAAACCCTCCGGGATTTGAGCGCCCGCTACATCGGCTCCCTGCCCGCCGCCCCCGCGTCCGCCTCCGAAGCAAGGGCTGTCGCGCCGTCCTTCCCCAAGGGCAGGACGGTCCTCAGGGTGCGCAAGGGCCTCGACGCCCAGGGTGAAGTCCTGATTGTCGCGGGGGACGAGAAGCCCCCCCAGGTTGCGGACATTCCCGTGGAGCAGGAGCTGGTCGCCATGGCGGAGAATCTGGCCCAGGTCCGGCTCCGGGAAGCTCTCCGGGAAAAAACCGGGGGGGTGTACGGCGTGTCCGTGGGCATCTCCCTGTGGAACTATCCCGCCCGCCGCTTTTTGACCCAGATCTTCTTCGGCTGCGACCCCGACCGGACGGAGCGGCTCGCGGCCATCACCGAGGAGGAACTGGGGAAGCTCCGGGACGCCCCCCCCGCCGCCGAAGAGATCGCCATGCTCAGGGAGACCTTCGTGCGCCAGCGGGAGACCGCCCGGCGGGAGAATGACTTTTGGCACAATGCCCTGGTGCGGAACATCGCCGGGAACCGCGCCCGGGATTCCTTTGCCGCCGAAGACGCCGTGCTCAAGGCCCTCACCCCGGAGACCCTCCGCCGAATCTGCGGCATCTACCTGAACACGGAGAACGCCGTCACGGGGATTCTGACTCCGGAATAAATGTCCGGGCGGGGGCGGTTTATGGCGCGGCGTTTATGCGTTCCGGTAATGTCCCCGGCACTGGGAAATTTCGATGCTATCCCCCGTGATGCGGTAGACGAGGCGGTTTTCGTCGTCAATGCGCCGGGACCACCACCCCGATAGATCCCCCCGCAGGGCCTCTGGTTTACCGATGCCGGAATGCCCGCGGCGCAGGGCATCTTCCACAAGTTTGTTTATTTTGGAGAGAGTCTTTCTATCTTGTTTTTGCCAATAGAGGTAGTCTTCCCATGCCCTGTCAGTCCACAGTTTAGACATTTATACCTCAATCAACTCATGGGGAGTCAATTTTCCCTCGTCCGCCTGTTTGATGGACTCGCGCAGAACCTTCATGTTTGATTCACTGTAGAAGGGGTCGCTTTCTACCTCAAAGGGGATTTTTCCCTTGCGGGCAACGGCCTTGGCAAAGACCGTGAACGCCGTGGTCATGTTCATGCCCATGTCAGAAAAAAGCATTTCGACCTGCTCTTTGAGTCCCTTGTCCATACGGATAGTAACGGTTGTCCTTGCCATGTACGGCCTCCATACTGCTATGGTACAGCAATAAGCTTGCAATGTCAAGTCCCGCCCGCGGTAAATCAAGCCCGGGAATCAGCACAGGCATGGGCGGTGCGCTTGCTGCGCCCTGATGACAGCCTTTAGAGCGCCGGAGCATGGTCAGGTGGAAGATGTGTGCGGGCGAGCTTGACGATTTTCCCCTTCTTTTATTACCTTTATATCAAGGGAAATTAAATTTTTAGCAGGGTAGAGAGATACACTATGGAGGAAAAAACAACAGCCCAGGGCGGTGAACCCCAGGGGGAGGAAACAACGGCGGCCGGCGCAACCGGGGCCGGTCTGGCGGAAGACAACCCCCTTTCCGGGGCGGAAGAAGGGGCTGCGCCTGCGGAGGAGACTCCGGAGGAGGCTGTCGCCCGGCTCACGGCGGAGAACGAGGACCTCAAGGAGCAGTTGCTCCGCAGGGCCGCGGATTTTGACAACTACCGCAAGCGCATGATCCGGGAAAAACAGGACGCCTTCGACTACGCAAATGCGGAGCTTTTAAAGGACCTGCTCGACAGCCTGGACAACTTTGACCGGGCCCTGGAAGCGGCCCAAGGGGCTTCGGACATCAAGACCGTTGTGGAGGGCATCGAAATGACCAAAAAGCGGCTCGTCTCCTTGCTGGAAACAAAATACAACCTTGCCTCCTACGGTGAACCCGGGGACCCCTTTTCCCCGGACGAACACGAGGCCATTGCGAGCGTTCCGGCCAAGATACCGGAGCCCCTCTGCGGGGAGGTATATCTCAAGGGATACAAATTAAAAGACCGCGTGATTCGTCACGCGAAAGTTTTAGTAAACATGCCTGAATAAGGTACGGAGGATACTTATGGGAAAAATAATTGGTATTGACCTGGGAACGACGAACTCCTGCGTGTCCGTCATGGAAGGGCAGGAGCCTGTGGTTATTCAAAACTCGGAAGGCGGGCGCACCACCCCGTCAATTGTCGCGTTCACCGCAAAGGGCGAGCGCCTGGTGGGCCAGCCGGCAAAGAACCAGATGGTCACCAACCCGGAGAACACGGTGTATTCGATCAAGCGGTTCATCGGCCACCGGTTCAGCGAGCTCAAGGGCGAGGCAAAACTCGTGCCCTATCACGTGGTTGACCACGGGGAAGACGTGCGGATTACCATCGAGGGCAAGGAATATTCCCCCCAGGAAATCAGCGCCTTCATCTTGCAGAAGATGAAGAAAACCGCCGAGGACTATCTCGGAGAGCCCGTCACCGAGGCGGTGATTACGGTGCCGGCCTATTTCAACGACTCCCAGCGCCAGGCCACCAAGGACGCGGGGCGGATCGCCGGGCTTGACGTCAAGCGCATCATCAACGAGCCGACGGCGGCGTCCCTGGCCTACGGCTTCAACAAGGACCAAAAAGCAGAAAAAACGATTGCCGTGTACGACCTTGGGGGCGGCACCTTCGATATTTCCATCCTCGAACTGGGGGACGGCGTCTTCGAGGTAAAGTCCACCAACGGCAACACCCACCTGGGGGGGGACGACTTCGACAGGCGGGTCATCGACTGGCTCATCGTCGAGTTCAAGAACGACACGGGGATCGACCTCTCCAAGGACCGGCTCGCCCTTCAGCGCCTCAGGGAGGCGGCGGAAAAGGCAAAGATCGAGCTTTCCAACGTGACGAGCACGGAAATCAACCTGCCCTTCATCACCGCGGACGCGGCGGGGCCCAAGCACTTGCAGAAGACCCTCACCAGGGCAAAGTTCGAGCAGATGACCGAGGACCTCCTGGAGGACACCAAGGAACCCTGCCGCAAGGCCCTTGCGGATGCGGGAATCACGGCGGACAAGATCGACGAGGTGCTCCTTGTGGGCGGCTCCACCCGGATGCCCAAGGTGCAGCAGGTGGTCAAGGAGCTCTTCGGCAAGGAAGGCTCCAAGGGCGTGAACCCGGACGAAGCCGTCGCGGTTGGCGCGGCGATTCAGGGCGGAATCCTCGGGGGCGACGTGCGGAACATGGTCTTGCTCGACGTTACGCCCCTTTCCCTCGGCATCGAGACCCTGGGGGGCGTATTCACCCGCCTGATCCCGCGCAACACCACGATCCCCACGAAGAAGAGCCAGATCTTCTCCACCGCCGCGGACGGCCAGACGGCGGTTTCGATTCACGTGCTCCAGGGAGAGCGGGAGATGGCGTCCCAAAACCGCACTCTGGGCAGATTCGACCTCGTGGGCATTCCCCCCGCGCCCCGCGGTATGCCGCAGATTGAAGTCACCTTCGACATCGACCACAACGGCATCGTCCACGTGTCCGCCAAGGACATGGGCACCGGCAAGGAACAGCACGTGCGCATAGA
>JAISTZ010000181.1 GCA_031272345.1 Spirochaetaceae bacterium
TTGCGGGTTCCAGCGTCACCGCCACGGACCCGGGCAAGGGGGCGGTGTTCGCCCTTGCGGGTTCAACCCTGGACATCGAGTCCTCCCTGGTGTCCCTTGGGAGCGGCGGGTACGGCGTAATCATCACCGCGTCGTCCTCGGAGGTAAGGGCCAGGGACAGCGCCTTCGTGCTCACGGCCCCAACGGCGGTGTGTTTCTCCCTGGAACGGGGCGCCCTGAACCTTACGGACTGCCGGCTCACGGTGGATTCACCCCTGGGCAGGGGGATTGAATTGGTCCGCGCCAGGGGTTCCATCACGGGGAACCGTTTCGTCATCGATTCGGAGGCCCCGATCTGGTGCGACTCCTCCAGCGAACTCACGGGCTTCCTGGGGAACGTGTTCCAGCCCTTCAGCAACGGCCATGCTGCTGTGCGGAATTGACGAGGCCGGGCGGGGCCCCCTGGCGGGTCCCGTGGCCGCGGCGGCGGTGATTCTGGGGGAGGACTTCCCCATGGACTGCCTGGGGGACTCCAAAAAGCTGTCGCAAAAAAAGCGCCTCTATGCGGAGGGGCTCATCAAGGAGCGGGCCCTCTGGGGGGTGGGCTTCGCGTCCCATGGGGAGATCGACCGGGTGAACGTCCTCCAGGCAACCATGCTCGCCATGGGCCGGGCCTTCGGGGAGCTCCTTGCCGCTCTGGACCGCGGGGATGCGGGGTTCTCTCCGGGGGAATCGATCCGGGTGATCGCCGACGGCCCCAGGGCGCCCCCGCTTTCGGACCCCAGGGTGACCGAGGTTCTGGGGGTGGTGAAGGCGGACGCATCGGTCCCCCAGGTGATGGCGGCGTCGATCCTGGCCAAGTGCGCCAGGGACCGGCTGATGGAGGCCTTCGCCCTGGAATACCCCGCCTACGGATACGACAGGCACAAGGGCTACCCCACCGCGGCCCACCGGGAGATCTGCCGCCGCCTGGGCCCCTCGCCGATTCAGCGAAGGACCTTCAGGTATTAGGGGCATGATTCTAGGGACACGCTGAAAAACCCGGTGCGTTGCGGCGTATCCCTGGTCAATCACTTCAGCAGTTCAGCGGCGGAAAAATTCCGCCACCGTACCGCCACGTCGTAGGGGACCTCCCCGGCGATGTTGCGGCTCGATTTGTCCAGGCCCATGCCCAGGAGTTTCCGCACCATGGCGGCGTCCGCCGAGCGGGCCGCATAGTGCAGGATGCCGTCCCCGGACATGTCGGTCCTGCCGGAGGAATACTGCACGATGTCCGCGAGCACAGGCAAGTCCCCGGCCAGGGCCGCGCTCACCGCGCAGGACCCGGAGTTGTCGAACACAAAGGGGTCGGCCCCTTTCTGGAGGAGGAGCCGGGCTATGTCGTAGGAGCGGTTCCGCACCGCCAGGGTCAGGGCGGTTGCGCCGTCCCTGTTCCGCCTGTTGAGGGGGCACCCCGCGTTGACGAGGGTCTCGATGATCTCCGCCGGGACCTTCTGGGTTACGCCGATGTGGATGGCCGTGTTGCCGTCGGAGTCGGTCAGATTCGCGTTGTTCCCCACCAATGTGGTGATGATCGCCGGGGATGCAGCGGAGTCCCCCCTGGCGAAGGCCAGGGAGAGGGGCGTGTTCCCCCCGGCGTCCCGGGCCATGGGGTTCCCCCCGCGCTGACGGAGCATGGTGATGATGTCGATGTCACCCCGGATGACCGCCGCGTGGTAGGGGGTGCGGCCGCCGGTTTCCTGTATCTGGGGGGACGCGCCGTTGTCCAGGAGGAGCCGCACGGTCACGGCGTCCCCCCCCTGAATCGCGTCCATCAGGATGGTCCTGCCCTTGGAATCACCGGCGTTGGGGTCGGCCCCGGCAACCAGGAGCATCCTGGCAAGCCGTGTGCGCCCTGTCCGGGCGGCCTCCCCCAGGGGGGTCTTTTCCACGAGATTCGCCGCATCCAAATCGGCGTGGAGGGCGATGAGAGCTTCCGCCGCCTCGTGGGATGACCACCGGACGCAGGCGTGGAGGGGGGTGTTCCCCAGGTAGTCCCGGGCGTTCACGTCCGCCCCGAGGGACGCCAGAAGTTCCACCATCTGGGCGTCGTTGGACTGGGCGGCCCTGAAAATCGGGGTCTCCCCGGTGGCGTTCCTGCGGTTGATGTCCCCCCCCTGTTCGGCCAGATACCTGGCGGCCCACTGGTAGCCCCATTCGGCGGCGTAGTGGAGGGGGGTGTTCCCGCCCCCGTCGGTGGAGGCCATCACTTCGGGGGTGAGCACCCAGTCCCGCTGCTCGTCCTGGTTTCCGATGGCCAGCTTGAGGGGTGACTGGCCCCCGCTGTTGGCGGCGAACACGTCGGCCCCGTTCGCAAGGAGGACTTCCCCCAGGGGCTTGTAATTGTTCCGCACCGCCTCCACCAGGGGGGTGTCGCCTATCTTGTTCCGGGAATTCACGTCCGAGCCGGAGCGGATAAGGTATTCCACCTCCTTCAGGGCGGAATCATCCGGCCTGGATGACCCCGGGATGGACCGGATGGTTTCGTCAGTGGCGTTGCTGACCGCCAGGTGAAGGGCCGTGTTCCCCTGGGAGTCCCGCTGTTTTACGGTATAGGGGGTGACGAGGTTTTCAAGGAGCTCCGTCCCCCTGTCCAGGGCCTTGCTGAGGGGGGTCTTGCCTTCAATATCGGCGGCGAAGACATCCGATCCCCGGCCCACCAGGGTCGGAATAACCGGGATGTTCCGGTTGGCGACCGCCAGGGCGAGGGGGGTGTTCCCCTCCTTGTTGCGCTCGTTCACGTCCGCCCCGGCGTCGAGAATCATCTCCACAAAGGCAGGGTCCTCTTCGGACTCCGCCAAAAGGTGAAGGATCGTATCCCCGTGGGAATTCTTCGCGGCGGGGGAAGCCTGGGCCGAAAGGAGCATCCCGCTCAGGCGCATCCGGTCCTCGTCGGAAATCTCCGGGCGTTTGCTGTTCAGGAGGAGGGGGGTGTACCCCATGGAGTCCCTGGTGTTCACCCCTGCGCCGGAAGCGATGAGAAGCTCCGCGATGTCCCCGTGACCGAACCTGACGGCCTCGTGGAGGGGGGTTGCGCCGGTGCTGTTCTGGGCGTTCACATTGGCCCCGCCGGCCGCCAGGTACGCGGCGATTCCCGTATGACCCTCGGCGGCGGCAATGTGCAGGGGGGTGATGCCGTTTTCCATGCGCATGGTGGGATTCCGCGCCCTTACGGCGTCTTCAAAGTACCCCGTGTCTCCCCCCACGGGATCCGCCCCCCCCAGGATGAGGAGGGCCGCCGCCTCGGCGGATGCCGTGTCCTCCGGGGACGCCAGGGCCAATCCCAGGGGCGTCATCCCCGCCGTGTCCTTTGTTGAAAGGGGGAGCCCCTCCTTGATGCAGTAGGACAGGGCCTCCGTATTCTTTGCGTCCGCCAGGTAGTGGACCACCGTCCGTCCCTGGGGATCCCTTGCGGAAGCGGTTTTCGTGTTAAAAAACGCGGGATAAAAGGACTCCCCCCGTTCCAGGGCCAGGTCGATGGGGGTGAGGCCCTTCCCGTTTTGGGAAAAGAGCGCGTCCCCCTGAGCGGCGAGGAGGGCGGCGGATGCCAGGGACTTGTTCTGCACGGCCACGTGGAGGGCCGTGTCGCCCTGGTCGTTCTTGAGGGAACTGTCCGCACCCTTGGCGAGCAATTCCGCCACCCTGGCCGTGTTGTTCCGCCGGGCCGCCGTGTGCAGGTCCGTGTCGCCCTTGACGGCTGTGGCGCATCCGTACAAAATCACCGTGGCACAAAAGATTATTACGTGTTTTGAAATTTTCATCATTGGAACCCTCATGTATAAAAAAAATAATCCAGCTTTATATCGGCAGAAAAGAGGAAAGAGATGAGGAAAAAAATCGCCCTATTGGGGCCGCGCCACGATATTGACGAGCCTGTCCGGCACCACGATGACCTTGACCACCGCGCTGCCCGCCAGGTGTTTGACCGCCCCCGCCGTCTTGAGGGCCCTCTCCTGGAGGACCGCCCTGTCCGTGCCCGTGGGGGCCTCGAATTTGTCCCGAATCTTGCCGTTCACCTGCACCACCACCGTGCGGGTGTCCTCCCGGCAATACTCCTCGTTGTACAGCGGCCAGGGTTCGTAGGCGATCGTGTCCGTGTGACCGAGTCTCTGCCAGAGTTCCTCCCCCAGGTGGGGGGCGTACACGGAAAGCAGCTTGACAAAATCAGCCCAGATCTCCCCGGGAATCGAATCGGCCCGGGAGGCCTCGTTGATGAAAATCATCATGGCGCTGATGGCTGTGTTGAAGTTGAGGGACGCCGTGTCGTCGGTGACCTTCTTGACGGTACGGTGGAGGAGTTTGGTAATGTCGGGAGCCGGGTGTCGATTCCCGATTCCCGATTCTGCCGTCACCTTTTCCCCCAGGGCCCAGACCTTCTCCAGGAACCGGAAGACGCCGATGAGCCCCTGGGTGCTCCAGGGTTTTGACGCTTCCAGGGGGCCCATGAACATCTCGTACATGCGCACGGCATCCGCCCCGTAGTCCCGAATCACGTCGTCCGGGTTGATCACGTTCTTGAGGGACTTGCTCATCTTGGCGATCACCCGCTCCAGGGGCGCTCCCGTGGCGGTCTCCACGAACACGTCCGGGGCCCTCTCGGTGACCGCGTCGGCCCCAACCAGGGTCTTGTTGGCCCGCTGGTAGGCGAAGGAGGTGATCATCCCCTGGTTCACGAGCCGTTGGAAGGGCTCCGGGGTGTTCACCTCACCCAGGTCGTAGAGGACCTTGTGCCAGAACCGGGCGTAGAGCAGGTGCAGGACCGCGTGTTCCGCCCCCCCCACGTAGAGGTCCACGGGCATCCAGTAGTCGATCTTGTCCCTGGAGGCGAACCGGGAGGGATTCCGCGGGTCCAGGTAGCGGAGGAAGTACCAGCAGGACCCCGCCCACTGGGGCATGGTGTTGGTCTCCCGCTTTGCCCTTCCCCCGCACCTGGGGCAGGAGGTCTCCACCCAGTCCGTGATGAGGGCCAGGGGGCTTTCCCCGGTGCCCGTGGGCTGGTAGGACTCCACCTCCGGGAGGCGGAGGGGCAGGTCCTCCTCGTTAAGGGGGACGCACCCGCACGCGGGGCAGTGCACCAGGGGAATCGGCTCCCCCCAGTAGCGCTGGCGGCTAAAGACCCAGTCCCGGAGCTTGTAGTTGATTGCCCGCTTGCCGATGCCGTCTTTTGCGAGCCATTCCAGGATTGACCTTACCGCCGTGTCCGTATCTATTCCCGTGAAGGGGCCGCTGTTTATGGCGTACCCGTAGGCGACGGTACATTCCCTGGCCTCGAAGAGCTCCGGGAAACGCCTCCGGGTTTCCGGGTCCTTCAGGGCCTCCGGGCCACCGGCTTTTTCCGTCTCCTCCTTTGAGGCCACCACCTTGACCACGGGCAGGTTGAACACCCTGGCGAAGTCCCAGTCGCGCTCGTCGTGGGCCGGGACCGCCATGATCGCACCTGTACCGTAACTGATGAGCACGTAGTCCGCCACCCACACGGGGATCTTCTCGCCGTTCACGGGGTTGACCGCATAGGACCCGGTGAAGACCCCGGTTTTCTCCTTTGCCAGGTCCGTGCGCTCGAGGTCGCTCTTTTTGGCGGAGGCGTCGAGGTAGGAATCCACTGCGGCCTTCTGCTCCGGCGTGGTGAGGAGGGGGACCAGGCTGTGTTCCGGGGCCACGACCATGTAGGTCGCCCCGAAGAGGGTGTCCGGCCTGGTGGTATAGATGAGGAGCCCCTGGGGCTTGCCGCTGGAATCACAGAGGGGAGAGCCGTCCCTGGAGACCAGTTTGAAGTTCACCTCCCCTCCTTCGCTCTTTCCGATCCAGTTCCGCTGCATCACCTTGACCGACTCCGGCCAGTCCAGGGTATCCAGGTCCTGCAAAAGTTTTTCCGCGTAGGCGGTGATTTTGAGAATCCACTGGCGTATGGTCTTCCTGGTGACGACCGTGCCGCAGCGCTCGCACCGGCCCTCTTTTACTTCCTCGTTGGCGAGCCCCGTGAGGCAGGAGGGGCACCAGTTTATGGGAGTCTCCGCCTCGTAGGCCAGGCCCTTGTTGTAGAGCTTGAGGAAGATCCACTGGGTCCACCGGTAATAGTCCTCCTCGCAGGTGGAAATCAGCCTGTCCCAGTCGTAGGAGAATCCCAGGGACTTTATCTGCCTGGTGAACTGCTCGATGTTCGCCCTGGTGGTGACCGCCGGGTGGGTGCCCGTGCGGATGGCGTAGTTTTCCGCCGGAAGCCCGAAGGCGTCGAACCCCATGGGGTGCAGCACGGTATAGCCCCCCATGCGGAGGAACCGGCAGTAGATGTCCGTGGCGGTGTAGCCCTCGGGATGGCCCACGTGCAGGCCCTGGGCCGAGGGATAGGGGAACATATCGAGCACGTACCGCCGCTTTTCCCTGGGGACAGCGGGGTCTTCCATGACTTTGAAGGTTTTGTTGGTTTCCCAATAGGCCTGCCACTTGGGTTCAATCTCTTTAAACGGGTACTTTGACATGATGAAAGAGTATAGCGCAAGGGGAATGGAAGGGCAAGACGTAAGGGACATCAGGAGCCGGCCGCCGGTTCGGGGGTCACGGGGAACGCGGTGGAGGGGGAGTAAGGGGCCTTGTTTTTTGACAGAAAAACTGCTATCATAGATTGTAAGGAGTATTTATGCCGACCATCAGACCCCTTTCGGACCTCAAAACCGACCTCGCCGAGATAGCCGAAACAGCCCACCTGACCAAAGAGCCGGTTTTTCTTACCGAAAAGGGGTACGGCAGTTTTGTGCTTATTGATATGAAAACCTGGCAAGACCAGGAATGGCAGCGGGGCATTGAGCAGAAATTAAAGGAATCCGAAGCGGAAATCAAATCGTCCGGCTTCCGATGGCTGACTGAGGAAGAAATCTATGGTCCCATCGACAAAATGCTTGATGAGCTTATAGCGGCCAATCCCGAAGCCCTGGAAAAAGAACGCAACCGAGACGTGCAAAATGCTTGAAGTCCGTTACCTTCCGGCGTATCAACAAGAACTACTATATTTTCTATACGGTCGATGACTATATCAATATTCATCATATCTTCTACAAAAGCCGCGATTTTTCAAGATTGGTTACATGACGGCGCCGTCACCCAACGCGGCCCCCTGAGCCGGCTCAGGGGGTTCTTCCGGTGTTGACCGGGGCGGCTCGGCCTGGGGAGGAGGCTCCGCCGGGGCCTCCGCGGCATGGCGGGCGCTCTGCATGGCCAGGGCCCGCAGGTTGTTCTTGAACAGCTCGTTCTGGTTGTTCATGAGGGGCGCCGTGAACACGGGCTCCCCCCCGGCCGACCTGAAGAGCTTGAATTTTTCCTGGTCCTGGGCCGGGGAATCCTCGTCGTTGAGCCACCAGTCCAGGGCCGCAAGGACTCCCGCGGTGTACTTGATCAGGTTCCCGTTCACCGCCATGGGGGAATTCTTCTTTGCCCCCAGGAGGGCGTTCAGCCTGTGGGACACCACGTTCTCAAGGTCAAACCGGTATTTGTCCCACACGTTGGGAATTTCCTCGATGGGCGTCCGGGCGGCGAAGGCCCCGTCAATCTTTTCGGTAAGGAACGCGAAGGTCCGCCGCAGGTCCCCCGCGCTCTTTCCCAGGGGGGGCAGCTTGCCGGCGTCCCTGGCGAGTTTTTCCATGGAGGGCATGTCGATTTTAAAAAAGGGCAGGAAGTAGAACTTCGTCTCCCACAGGAGGGTGAAATACAGCTTCTTGCCCAGGGCGGAGTGCTGGAATTCGGTCTTTGAATTGAGGTTGTTCACGTAGTTCTTTAAGTCCTGGGAATAGTTTTTTTCAAAGAGGATTTCCCGGTAGCCCATCCAGTCGAACATGGCCTGGGAAAGGTCCTCCGAATCCTGGGGAGCGCCCTCGGGCAGGGAGAACCGGATGCCCCTGCACCCGTAGAAGAGGTCCTCGATGATCCTGAGGAGCACCACCGTAACCTGCACGGGATTTTCCGGAGCCACCAGGTTGAACCCGTCGGGGAACTGGTAGAGGGGCTGGAAATAGGGGTACATGTCCGTGCCGGTGGTGAGGGAAAGCCAGCCCGCCCCGGGGAAGAGCATGTCCAGGAGCTTGAAGCCCCTGTCGGCCTGTTGCTGCCGCTCCTGCCGGATGCGGGCGTTCCGCCTGAGGACCGCCAGTTCCCGCTCCCTGGCCGCTTCGTCATTTTTCCGCTCCCCTGCCTGCGCTTCAAGACCGGCCCGGTTTTCCTGCTGCTTCCCCGGAAGGAGGAGGTCGTACTTGGTTATGCCCAGGAAGGGCAGTATGCGCTGGGCCCCGGCGGTAAAAAAGGTGTCCGGGTCCATGTACTGGGCGGAACACATGCGCATCAACAGGGGGCACAGGCCCTGGACCACATTCGCGTTTATGTACTGCCACCCGGAGACCGCGTTCCGCATGAGCGCGGCGAGTTCCTTCTTTTTTACCTCCGGGTATTCCCCCAGGTCGAAAAAAATCGTCCTGAACAGACCGGCGATCCGGGAGCTCCTCAGGTAGTAGACTTGCAGGACCATCCGGTAGATGGAGCGCACCACCGGGATGAGCATCTCCACCGTCACCGGCCCCCCGGCCTGTTCGACGGCCCCGTAGTGGGTCCGTATCTCGTCAATCAATTTGGGCCAGAGGGCGAGCTTCTTGAGGAATTTGAACTTGAGTTCCTCCGGCCGGTCGAGGTTCTCCTTGTAGGCGTCCGGGGCGGCCTGCACTATTGAAAAAACCGCCGCCGAGAACCCCTGCAAACGGTTAATGTGGGTCAGAAGAGTCCTTTGGGCAAAGGAGTCGAGCACCCGGCCCGTCCGCTTTTTGAAGAGCCTGGCGACCAGGAAATTGAACGCCCCGTAGTCCCGCTTTATTTGGTAATCCTCGGACATCATGAGGAGGTCCATCTTCCGCTCCTCCTGGGGCGGAATGGACGGGAGGGAATACCCCTTCGTACCGGCGGGCCCCTCCCGGACAGCGGAGGCGGCCTTGGGGGGAGCCTTCGGCCCGCCTCCGGCCTGCCCGGCCTTTGGGGGCTGGTTCCGCTGAATCACCCGGAGCCTGGGCCGCATCCGTTTCATCAGGGAGGGATTCGCGGGGGCGGCCTTTTCCACCCCCACCACGCCGCCCAGCCTGTTGGCGATGAGCATAGCCTCTTCCGGGTCGATCTCCCCAAGGTTCTTGCGGGTCCGGGCCAGTTCCCCGGGCTCATACACCGCCTTGGGTCTTTTTTGTTCTTCCGCCATGAAACAATCTCCTGGGGGACACGATGAAAAAAGTCAAATTTTTCAGCGCTTCCCTACCTATAGCCGCAAAAAATGCTTTTTGACGATGCCCGGAAAGTCCTTGAGGGCGATTTCCGAGCCGTCCTGGGTCAACAGGGCGCCCGTAAAGGTTCCGAAGATAAGGTAATACCGGGCGCTCAGCACAAACAAACTGTGATTCCTGGTGTGGACCGCCTGGGGGGTGAAGGAGAGGTCCACCATGCTCTCGGTGTCCTGTATCACCCATTTATCGGTTATTCCGAAGGGATAGGTTATCCTTATCGGGGGCAGGAAGGTGGTTTTGCCGTCGACAAAGAGGAAATTCTCGTTGTACTCCTCCGGGTTGACCGATTCCAGGGAGGTCGCCACCAGGCTGAAAGCGATTTCCCGGCCCCCGGTCTGTCCGATTCCGTAGGCGTACTCGTTCCTGGTGCGGAATTTGTAGTAGGCCCGGTGCAGGTCGTAGAGGACGATGCCGCCGCTGAACGAGACGGCGTCCTTCTGGCCGGGATTGCGCCTGTTCGAGGTGAATCCGAAGGTCCCCTTGATGGGGGCGGACGCCTTGTACACCGCCCTGCACCGGCGCATCACCGGCGCGGGAAGCACACAGCACACCTCCCCAAAGGAAGGGGCCCTCAGGTTGGCCGAGAAGGCCCCCTGCACGTCCGGCCTGAGGGCGTCCCCCCGGAGTTTGCAGACAAAGGAAAAATACCCCCGCTTCCTGTCCCAGGAAAGCCGGAACTTGCGCCGGCGGTTAAAATTGACCACCGCCCCCTTGTGCAGGTTGCGGGGGATGAACCGGGATTTGGGGCCGACGACCGTGCGGTAGGCGGATTTTTTGTGAGTCCCCTGGTCCCAAAACACGATTTCCGCAAAGGAAAAGAAGAACGCGCTGAACAGGTCCACCGAGCACACCAGCCGGCCCGTGTTGAACATGCACGTGAGGTTGCTGCGGATCGCCCCGTTGGTGATAATCGGCGGAAGGGGCACGGACGCAAAGGGCCGCCGCACCCCCCGAATATCGAGGTTTTCAGGAACATCGGCGAATGTTCCGAACACGGGTGAACCATTTTTTATCAGCCCCTCAGGGGCCCGGGTAACGTTACGGGTATACAATATCCTTCCCCGCTCATGCTGAAAACCGCCCATCCGTCTTCCCAGTATACGCCATTTTTGAAAAAAAGCAAAGCCCCGAGGTGCCAGGCGCATGTGCCTGGCACCGCGTGTTTACCCCTTGCGTTTTTTCTGCTATACTCTCCCCATAATGACAGCCCCGAAAGTGTGCCTGTGCCTCACCGGCGGCACCCTCAACGAAGACCTCGCCCTGGTAGAAAAATACCGTCCCTGCATCGACATGGCGGAACTCCGGGCCGATTTTCTCCAAAAGGACGAGCGCCTGCACATCCGGCGGTTCCCGGAGCTGGCGGGCATCCCGTGCATCCTCACCATCCGCAGGAAGATCGACGGGGGCAAATTCCTTGACGGCGAGGCGAACAGGTCCATGCTTTTTGCCCGGGCACTGGCCTTTGCTGACCCGAACCCGGCAAAAAATTTCGCCTTCGTCGATTTCGAGGAGGACTTCTTCGTGCCGAGCCTCCAGGACGCGGCCCTGGCCTTCGGAACCAGAATCATCAGGAGCCGCCACAGCATGACCGAAAACATCCCCAACATCGCGGAAAAAATCGAAACCATGCGGGTCACGGGCTACGAGATCCCCAAAATTTCATGCCGGGCGAATTCCCTGGCGGAGGTCACGAACATGTTCCGGGAGGCAAAAAAACTGGGTGACTCCGAGCACATCCTCTGCTGCATGGGCCCCTACGGTGTGCCCGCGCGGATTTTGGCGGCCTTCCTCAACTCATACCTCACCTACTCCACCCCCGAAGAAAACGCCGGGGACATGGGTGAGCTCTACCACGTGGACCCCAGGACTCTGGAAGAAACCTACCGGTTCCGCTCGATCCGGGGGGACACAAAAATTTTCGGAGTCACCGGCTTCCCCCTGGTCAACTCCCTGAGCCCGGAGATTCACAACACCGGGTACAAGCGGCACAACATGAACGCCGTGTACATCCCCCTCCGGTCGGACACCATCGAAGAGGCCCTGGAATTCGCCGAGGCCCTCAACATGAGCGGCCTTTCGGTCACGGTGCCCCACAAGGAAGCCGTCATCGGCCGCCTCGCGTCCCAGAGCCAGGCGGTGCAGAAAATCCAGGCCTGCAACACCCTGGTCCGCACCCCCGAGGGCTGGCACGGCCGGAACACCGACGCCGCCGGGCTCGAGCGGGCCCTCCAGGAATTCGTGGGCGCAAGGACCCTCTCCGGGGTCAAGGTCGCCATAATCGGGGCCGGGGGGGCTGCCAAGGCCGCGGCCTTCGCGGTGAAGCGCCTCAGGGGCAGGGCCTGCGTGTTTAACCGCACGGTCATACGGGCAAAAAAACTGGCGGAGATGTACGGCTTCAAGTGGGCCTTCCTGGACATCGATTCCTACCGGCTCCTGTCAAAATACTCGGACCTGATCATCCAGACCACCTCCAAGGGCATGGACAGCACGGGGCAGGCGAATCACGACAACGACCCCCTCTATTTTTACACCTTCAGCGGCAAGGAAGCCCTCTACGACCTGATCTACACCCCCCTGGAGACCCCCCTCATGGCGCGGGCCCGGGCCGCGGGATGCAGGGTCGAGGGGGGCTATTCCATGCTCAAATACCAGGCGCACCAGCAGTTTGAATATTTTACGGGGGAACCCTATGGGCCGCATGAATCAAAGTGAACAAAAGCGCCTGGCCGCCCGGACCGCGGTGGACGCGCTCTTCTCCGAGGGGAAAATCTTTTCGGGCATGAAAATCGGCCTGGGCACGGGGTCGACGGCCCTGCCCGCGGTGGAGCGGCTGGCGGAATTGCTCGCCCAGGGCAGTCTCAGGGACATCCGGGCGGCGGTCACGAGCTTGCAGACCGAAATCGCCTGCGAGGGCCTGGGGATCCCCGTGTACTCCCTGAACGCCGGGGCCATCGGCGGCAGGGTCGACCTGACGATCGACGGGGCCGACGAGGTTGACCCCGGCAATCACCTTATCAAAGGGGGCGGGGGCGCCCTGCTTGCGGAAAAAATCACCGCCTATAACTCGCGGAGCCTGGTGATTGTGGCGGACCAGACCAAGGCCGTGGACTCCCTGGGGACGAAATTCCCCGTGCCGGTTGAGGTGATTCCCCCGGCCCGGGTCCCCGTGATCAACGCCCTCAGGGACCTGGGGGCGTCCCCGGCGGTGCGGGAGGCGGCAAAAAAATGCGGCCCCGTGATCACGGACAACGGCAACATCCTCATCGACTGCCTGTGGCGGCGGCCCGTGGACCCGGAAAAGATGGAAACCCTCCTCAACGGCATACCGGGGGTTGTGGAAAACGGATTTTTTACCCGCCTCAGGCCCACGGTGTTCATCGCCCGGGGGGACGGCGCGGTGGAGCGCAGGGAGGCACAACCATGAAGGCCCTCGTTGCGGGAAGCGGCGGCAGGGAACACGCGATCGCCTGGGCCCTGGCAAAAAGCCCACAGGTGTCCCAGGTGGTGTGTGTGCCCGGAAACGGCGGCACCGCCGGGGAACCCAAGTGCGTGAACGTTCCCGCAAGGGACGGGGAGGACTTCGACGGGGCCGTGTGCAGGATAGCCCGCAGGGAGTCCTGCGATTTCGCCGTGATAGGCCCGGAGGACCCCCTGGCCCGGGGCCTGGCGGACAGACTCCGGGGGGAGGGAATCCCCGTTGCGGGTCCGGGGAAAGACGCCGCCCGGCTCGAATCGAGCAAGGACTTTGCCAAGAGCTTCATGGCCCGCCACGGGGTCGCCTCCGCCAGGAGCCGCACCTTCCTGTCCGCATCCGAGGCCCGGTCCTACGTGGAAACCCTCGCTCCCCCGGTCGTCATAAAGGCGGACGGACTCGCCGCGGGGAAGGGGGTGGTGGTGGCCCCGGACAAGGAGACCGCCCTGGGGGCCCTCACGCGCTTCATGGAAGAGGGCGCCCTGGGAGATGCGGGAAGGAAAATTCTCGTGGAGGACTTTCTTTCGGGGCCGGAATATTCGGTCCTGGCGGCGGTATCCGTGTCCAGGCAAAAAAACACCGCGTCCATCCTCCCCTTCCTGCCCGCCAGGGACCACAAACGCCTCCTCACGGGGAACCGGGGCCCCAACACGGGAGGCATGGGGGCCGTCTGCCCGGTCCCGGACGTGACGGAAGCGGCGCTGGAAGAATTCCACAGGGCGATCCTTCAGCCGACCCTGGGGGGGCTCGTTGCCGAGGGGATCGACTACGAGGGATTCATCTTTTTCGGAGTCATCCTCACAGGGGGCGGGTCAAAGCTGCTGGAATACAACGCGCGCCTGGGGGACCCGGAAACCCAGGCGGTCCTCCCCCTCATGGAAAGCGACTTCGCGTCCCTGTGCCTCGCCCTCATCGGGGGTGGCCTGGGGGACTTCAAGCTTTCATGGAAGAAGGGGGCGGTCTGTGCGCCCGTGGCCGTGTCCGGGGGGTACCCCGGGGCCTACAAAACGGGCTTCCCCATCGACCTGGGGGACGTACCCGGGGGCGCGAAGATCTTCGTGTCAGGGGCGCGGCAGCAGGACGGCGGCCTGGTGACGGCGGGGGGGCGGGTGCTCGCCGCGTCCGCCTGGGGGCGGGAGCCGGAGGAAGCCCGCGAACTGGCCTACCGGACCCTCCGGGGGGTCCGCTTTAAGGACCTATACTTCCGTACAGACATCGGAACTGCGCCTAGGGTTTGATGGGGACGGAATCGAACCCCGCGGCCTTCAGCTTTTTCTGGGTTTCCGGGTCTGCTTCGGGCACGGTGATAAGGAAATAAACCTGATCTTCCTTTTCCTGCTGGGAAATCGTTGGGGCAAAACCCGCGGCTTTTATCTGCTGGGCATATTTATCAGCGTATTCCCTGTTCCTGAAAAGCCCCAGTTGCAGGGTCCGGGGAGGGGACGCCGGCTCCGTGGGGACAGGCTCCGCCTTCACCGGCGGCTTCTCCGGCTGGACGATCGCGGTTGCGGGCCCGCCCTGGGTCCTGGTGGGGAGGAAATACCAGAAGGGCGACGGCACGAGCCAGGCCTTTCCCTGCACCACCGCCGCTTCCGGGGACTGGGGATAGGCCGCCACGAGCCGCTCCCGCCGGGCCTCGGTGCGGTCGATGTACCAGAGGGTTAGAAGCACCGCGGGCATCACGCTGTCCAATTCCGGGTCCTTGCTGTATTGGTCGAGCAGGGCCGTTGCCGCGGTAAGGTCGACCTGGGACTTGGCCTTGGAGAGGAGGCACCAGACCGTGTAGAGTTTGACATAGGCCCTGATGGACGTGTTCCTGGAGTCCTTCACCTCGGAATCCAGGTAGGTTTCGGCGGTGGTCCAGTCCCCGGCGGAAAGGGCGCACCGGACCGCGTCGATCACGAGCTGCTCCGCCGAGACCTTGGGCATGTCCCTGGCCGGGGGGGCCGCGATTCCCGCCGCAAGGGCGTAGGAGCGGCTTGCCTCGGAAAAACGCCCGGCGTTTTCTTCTATCCACGCCAGGGTGACCAGGAGGGACCGCTTGTCCGAAAGACTCTCCGCGGAAGAAACCGCCCCGGAAAGCTCCGTGATAACCCTGGACACGGATTCAGGGCCTTCTTCCTTTTGGAGGATTTTGTCAACGGTCTGCTTTGCGTCGGCGGAAAAGAGGAGGTTCACCGGAAGGAGGATGAGGAACAGGAGCAAAAGGGGGCGCAGGTTTTTCATGGGGCTAGTCCTTATGGGGCGGGAGGGGTGTTTTCCGCCCCCCCCTCACCGTCAGCGGGTTTTTTCTGGGCGAGTTTTGCGGCCTTTTTTTCCGCCCTGGTGAGCTTTGCGGAGTCCCCCTTCCGGGCCTTTTTTGCGCGCCCGAACAGGGCGAAGGGCAGGGTGATAATCACACCGAGGGCAAAAGAAACTATGAGCCCCGCAAAGAGGGGCACGTTCTTGAAGGTGTGAAAAATCAGATTAATTTCGTCTACGGGCTTGCCATTGGCGGCCGCGAAAACGGCAAAAATCACCATGCAGATGATGAAAAACAGTAGTCTCCAGGGCATCGGTTCCTCCAAAAAAAAAATTTATGACGCTACGGAATCACTCTACCACGAAAAGTATTTCCGGTCAATGCCGTAAGCTGCACTTTTACAAAAGTTCCCGCAAGCCCTGATGGGGCCTCAAAGACGACCCTGCCGTCCTGGGCGGTCCTGGCGCGGACCTCGGAGGGGGAATCCCGGGCCGGACCCTCCACCAGGACCAGGGCCCCGCTCCCAACCCGCTTCGCCATCTCCCGGCGGGCAACGGCCAGACTCGCCTCAATCACCCTGGAGAGCCGCTCTTTTTTTAGGGCCTCCGGGATCTGCCCCGGCATGGACGCCGCGGCGGTCCCCTCCCTGGGGTTGTAGTAGTAGGTGTAGGCCCCCTCGAACCGGGCCTCCCCCAGGGCGGCGATCGTCCTTTCAACATCGTCCTCGGTCTCCCCGGGGAAGCCCACCAGGATGTCCGTGGAAAGGGACGCATCCGGAAGACATTCCCGGATGAGGCGGACCTTTTCCATGTAGTCCCCCAGGGTGTACCCCCGGTTCATGGCCCGGAGGATGCGGTCGGAGCCGTGCTGGAGGGGGAGGTGGATGTGCCGGCACAGCCTGGGGGCGGCGGCGATCGCCTCCGCCAGGGCCGGGGAAAAATCCCTGGGGTGGCTGGAGAGGAAGCGGACCCACCGGATGGGGGAGTCCGTCCGTTCCAGGTGAGCCGCAGTCAGGGCCGCCAGGCCGGGAAAATCCAGGCCGTCCCACCGGTAGGAATTGACGTTCTGGCCCAAGAGGGTGATTTCCCTGACCCCGTCCGCGGAAAGGGCGTCCAGTTCCGAAAGGATGTCCCCTGGCGGCCGGGAGACCTCGCGCCCCCGGAGGTAGGGGACGATGCAGTAGGCGCAGAAGTTGTCGCACCCCCGCATGACGGGCACGTAGGCGCTCGCTTCCCCGGGGGTGTGGGAGGTGAAGCAGTCCAGGTCTTCCCCTGCCGGAAGCTCCCCTGCTGGGGACGCCCCCTCGGCGCGGGCAGCGATGGCGGCGAAGTCACCCTTCTGAAAATTGCCCACCACGTAGTCCAGGACGGGGAAGTCTTTTTTGAGGGAATCCCCCAGGCGCTCGGCCATGCAGCCCATGAGGGCCACCGTGAGGGGCCGCCCCGTTCCGCGCTCCGCCGCCAGGGGGAAGGCCGCGGTCTTTGCGCCCCCCCTCCCCTCCCGCACCGCCTTGAGGGATTCGTACCACCCCAGGCGGCCGAAAACACGGGTTTCCGCGGTCTTCCTGACCGAGCAGGTGTTGATGACGGCCAGGTCGGCGGTTTCCGGAGAGGGGGACTCCGTCCATCCCCGGCCTGCCAGGAGATTCTTTACCTGGGCGGACTCGGCCTTGTTCATCTGGCACCCGTAGGTCTCGAAAAAGTAGGTCACCCTTCCTCCGGGGCCACGTATTCGGCGTAGGCGTAGGCGTTGTGGTTGTGGATGCTCTCGAAGTTCTCCGCCTCCACGCTGAACCGGGAGAACCCCCTCCCGGCCAGGGCCAGGTAGACCTCCCGCACCAGGTCTTCCACAAAGACGGGCCTGTCGTAGGCCCGCTCGGTGACGAATTTCTCGTCCTCCCGCTTGAGGACCGAGTAGACCCCGCTCGAGGCGCAGTCTTCCACCAGGGCGATGATGTCCTCTATCCAGAAAAAGGACGTGTACTTGAGCCGGGCCTTCACCCGGCCCCGCTGGTTGTGGGCCCCCCGGTCGGAGATGGCCCTGGAACAGGGGCACAGGGTCGTGACGGGCACGGTGACGGAGACGAAGAATCCGCTTTCGTCCGGGATGCCCCGCCTGACCTCGCCCTCGTAGGTGCATTCGTAGCTCATCATGCCCCGCTGGCCGGAGACCGGGGCTTCCTTTTCTATAAAAAACGGGAACGTCAGGGTTCCGAAGGCCCGCTCGGCGTCGAGCTTTTCCCGGATCTCCGAGAGCATCCCCAGGAATTTTCTGAGGGAAAGGTCCGACCGGTACTTGTGGAAAATTTCTATGAACCGGCTCATGTGGGTGCCCTTGAAGTTGTGGGGCAGGGACACGAAGAGGTCCGCCACGGCGGTGGTGTGCTGGACCTTGTTGCGCTTGTCCAGCACCGTCACCGGATAGGCCAGGCCCCGGACGCCCGCTTTTTCGAGGGGGATTTCCCTGGTGTCCTTCTGATTCTGGATGTCTATCATTGCTGTCGGAGGGCGGCCCGGAGGGTGTTTTTGAGGAGCATGGTGATGGTCATGGGGCCCACCCCGCCGGGCACCGGGGTTATGACCGAGGCGATCTCCCTGGCTCCGGCGAAGTCCACGTCTCCGGCAAGGGCAAAACCGCTTTTTTTACTTGAATCGGGCACGCGGTTCACCCCCACGTCGATGACCGCCGCCCCCGGTTTGATGTGCTCCGCCGTGATGAATCCGGGGACCCCGCAGGCCGCCACCAGGATGTCCGCCCGGCGGGTGTGGTCCGCCAAATTTCCGGTGCCCGTGTGGCACAGGGTGACCGTGGCGTTCCAGGGCTTTGACGAAAGGAGTATCGACAGGGGCCGCCCCACCAGGCCGGACCGCCCCACGATGACCGTGTTTGAGCCGGGAATCGCGACCCCGGCCTTTTGCAGGAGCGCGAGGACCCCCTGGGGGGTGCACGGGACGAAGGCCGGGCGGCCCGATGCGAGGAGCCCCAGGTTGAAGGGGGTGAGGCCGTCCACGTCCTTGTCCGGGGAAATCGCCTGGAGGACCGCGTTTTCGTCGATCTGCGGGGGAAGGGGGAACTGCACGAGAATCCCGTGGACGGAGGGGTCGCGGTTCAGGCGCTCCACCAGGGCAAGGAGCTCCCCCTCCGTTGTGTCCGCCGGGAGCCGCCAGGTTTTTCCCCTCAGACCCGCCTGGGAGAGGGCCTTTTCTTTTCCCGCCACGTAGGACACGCTCGCCGGGTCATCCCCCACCAGGACCACCGCCAGAAAGGGCGCTATGCCCCGCTCCCCCGCCAGGAGGGCCTCCCGCCTGATTTCTTCCCGAATTTGCCCGGCAATGGACGAACCGTCCAGTATCAACGCGCCCATGAGTGAACCCCTTGCGTAAAAATTTTTTTTCGGCTACAATCAAGTATAATGTGCTGTTTCCGTAATGTCAAACCGCTGTTCCTTGCCCCGTTGTTTCTCCTGTGCGCCCTGGGTTTTGCCCAGACTCCCCCGGAAGCCAACCCAAAGCCCGAAGAGCCCCCCATCCTGGGGGAGGACGAATTTGTTTTCCGGGCGAACCAGCGGGGGGACCAATGGATCAAGATAGACCTGGCGGTGGACCTCCCCGTAAAGCCCGACATGACCCACCTGAAACCCGGCGGCATGGGCGCCCTGGGGTACCAGCGGTTCCTGAACCCCTATTTTGCCGTGGGCGGGGACATCGGCTTTGCCTATAATGTCACCATCGGCGAAAATATCTTCACCATGCTTCCCCTCATGGTCAAGGGGACCGTCCAGCCGGTCTTCAGGAAATTCGAATTCCCCATCACGGCGGGAGTGGGCGTGGCCTTCGAGAAATACCTCGACAAGACCTACGCCGGTCTTGCCCTGCGGGGGGAGGCCGGCGTGTTCTGGCGCATCATCACGGACTGGTCCTTCGGCCTGCACTATGGGATATACATTCTGCCCCAGGAGGACTACCTTGGGATCATTCAGGACGTGGGGCTCAGCGGCAGATACCACTTTTAAGGAGATTGTTCTGTGAAAGCAAAAAAAATACTGCTGCCCGCGGCGGCTCTGGTTTTGTTTTTTTCCTGCGAGGGCTCCACATACGGCCCTTTTTTTAAGGACATCGAAAAAGAAATCGAGCTTGAGGAATTGACCGTAAAGGGCAACATCATGTCCATCGTGGAATACGACGGAACACTCTATGCCGGCGGGGGCGTCATCTACTCCAAAAATCCCGGCGTCGTGGGGGGCTGGTCCAGGGCTTCCTCCAATCCGGATGGCAGGGTAATCCGCCTGGCCGCGGGGGACAAGCTCTACGCCCTCACCGAGACCATCGTGTTATCCGATAACAACAGCGACAACGACGAGCTCTGGTACTGCCTGTGGTATTTGAACGGCGGTTCCTGGGTCAAAATCCGGGAGTCCCAGGCGGCAATGGGCCTCTTCGATAACGGTTCCGCCGCCGCCTACGTCACCTATGATTCAAAGGTATACTCGTTATCCGGCGGCGCGGTCGGCGATGAACAATCCGGCGCCAATGCCCAGTCCGTCTCCGCATGGGGCTCTTACTTTTCCACATACCCGGCCCTGTGTTCCAACGGCTCCGTCATTTTTGAGGGAAGGGGCTCGGTCATATACTACGGCAACGGAACGTCGATGACAGCGGGGACGGATGTGAGCAACGCCATCACCTGCATCTCCTACTGCGCCGGTGACGGCTATCTCTATGTGGGGACGGAGACCGGGGCAAAAAAAGTTCACGTTTCGGGGGGAGTCCCCGGCGGCGCCGAGGATCTGGGGATGAACGCCGACGCGGTCCTGGGCAGCTACAAAATCAGCGCCATCTACGCCGAAACCCGGCCCGCGTCCCCAACCGTGTACGCCGCCATAGTCGGCAAGTCCTCCTGGCAGGGGTCAAAGAAAAACGGCCTGTGGGCAAGCTATGCCGGCACGGACAGCGGAAACTGGAACGCCGAATAGTCACCCCAGGGATCTTCCCTGAGCCGGGGCTATGAAAGCGCTGAGTTTTTCATCGTGTCCCTAATGTTTCGATTTTTTTGACGAAGAAGTCCATGTTGCCCGCAATGAACAGGGCGCAATAGGCGGTGACCACGCACCCGAAGACCAGGTAGAAGGCCAGTTGCAGGTGATTCCCCGCGCTCTGGGGGGACACCAGGGTAAAGAGCATCATGGCGAGAATCATGGCCGCCCCGGAGACGATCCACCGCCGCAGGGAGATGGGGCTCCCTTCCCCGCGCCTGGGGAAGGCCCGGGCCACCCGCTCGGTCAGGGCGTCCGCTTCCATCTGGGGTACGGGCCTGAGGACCGGGGCTGCCAGGGCCCTCTCCGCCAACGTGCACAGGCGCACCTGGGTGCGGCAGGTCTTGCAGGCCAGGAGGTGCAGGGTCAGCTTGAGGGGGTAGCGCTCGTTCTTGTCCAGCCCAAAGAACACGTCCATCATGGCGGCGCAGGTTTTTTCGTTCATCTCTTTTCTCCTTTGTTATTCGACACCGGTTTTTTCGATAAGTTTATCCCTGAGGGCCCTTTTGGCCCGAAAAATATGGGATTTTACCGTGTTCACCGGCAGCCCCGTGGTATCGCTGATCTCCTTCAGGGACAAATCGTGGAAGAAGAACAGGTCCAGGCAGAGCGAGTGCTGCTCCGGAAGGTCCCCCATGGCTTCCAGGAGGGCCTCTTTGGCAACCCGGCGCATCTGCTCCTCCTCGGGGCCGCCGGATTCATCGGGGATCATGTCCTCGTTGGCGATGCTCTCGTAGACCTTCCGCCGGTTCATGGCGTTGATCGCCGTGTTGTAGGCGATCCGGGTGATCCAGGTGGAAAACCGCGATTCCCCCCGGAAGGACCTGAGTCCCGTGAAGATCCTGATGAACACGTCCTGCACGAAGTCCTCGGTGTCCGCCATGTTCTTGAAGAACCCCATGCCCAGGGCGGCTATGCGGTTCTTGTAGAGCCTGACGATCTGGGAAAAGGCGCTGAAGTCCCCCTGGGCCGCCTGGGAAATCCACTGGGCAATGTCCCTGTTCTCTCCGGCCGCTTCCCTATCCTTCTTGTCTGACATCGGCTGGGGACTCCGGGTAGTTCTTGTAGAAGATGAGGCAGCCTATACCCAGGGACAGGGGGATGAGCCCCCCCAGGAGGGTGTAGGAACGGCCCGCAAGGAGGAGGAAGACCACAGTAAGCACGGCCCCCACGCACACCAGGAGGACGCCGATTAAAAACGAAAACACCCGCAGATTCAACCGCCTGGGGGTGACTCCGGTGCGAATCTGGAGTGATTTTTCCCTATGCCGCCACAGGAGATAGAAAAAAACCACGACGCCCCCGATGACGATGCCCACAATCGGGATGATCGAGATGATCACCTGGGCCGCGGGGGACGTGATTGTCGTTCCCATAAAAAACCTCCATAACAATCAATCGAAGAACACGTATTCGTCAAAAAACAGCTCCGAAATCCGCCCCAGGGTGAGTTCCCCGTTGATGAGCTCCGCCAGTTCCTTCTTGACCGCGGCTTCGCCCTTGCGGAGCAGCTCCGAGGGGGTGCGCCGGGAAAAGTAATCGACAAAAATCGCCCGGAGCTTTCTGTTTTTTGCGGAAAGTTCTTCGTAAAACGCGGAATCCCCCGGGGAATAGGAAAACCAGGGGCTGACGAGCACGACCGCGCCCTCCCCATCCGGGGAATCCCCCCGGGCGGACACCCTGATCTGCCCCAGGGCCGTGTAGGCCACATCCCGCCCGGGGACGGCCGGTTTTCCCGCGGTCTCCCTGGGGGCTGGCTCGGCCCTGCGGAGGGACACCCCGGGACGGGCCTTGCCCAGGGCAAAGGCGAGGAGGGTTCCCCCCAGAATCACCGCGCCCAGGGCCAGGAGGACCAGCACGAGGGCTCTGTCCGCACGAATCCGCATGGCAGGGAGTGTACCGGGTAGAAAAAAAAATTACAAGCCGCTATACTCTTCCCATGACCAGGGACGCCCGTGTTTTATCCGTTTCAGCCCTCACCGGGAGCATCAAGGCCCTCCTGGAGGACACCTTCGGCGCCGTCACCGTGGAGGGGGAAATTTCAAACTACCGTCCCTCCGGGGCGGGCCACGTCTACTTCACCCTCAAGGACGAAGGGGCCGCCATCTCGGCGGTCATGTTCAGGGGGAAGGCCCGGTTCGTCAATTTTACCCCCGCTGACGGTATGCTCGTGCGGGTTACGGGGTCGGTCTCGGTGTACGCCCAGCGGGGGAACTACCAGATCATCGTGGACACCATGGAGAGAGCCGGTGAGGGGGCCATCCTTGCCATGCTCGAGGAGCGCAAGAAGCGGCTCCAGGCGGAGGGGCTCTTCGACCCGGCGCGGAAGCGGACTCTCCCCTTCTTTCCCCACAGAATCGGCGTGGTAACGAGTCCCACCGGCGCGGCCCTCCGGGACATCCTGCAAATTGCCCGGCGGAGGAACCCCGGCATCGGGATTGTCGTGCTCCCCTGCCTGGTGCAGGGCATAGACGCGCCGGCGCAAATCTGCGCGCAGATCCGGGCGGCCAATGCCTGGGGACTCTGCGACGTGCTCATCGTAGGCCGGGGAGGGGGCTCCCTGGAGGATCTCCTCCCCTTCTCGGAGGAATCCGTGGTCCGCGCCGTGGCCGCTTCTGCCATCCCCGTGGTCTCCGCGGTGGGCCACGAGATCGACTGGGCCCTCTCGGACTTCGCCGCCGACGTGCGGGCCCCGACCCCCTCGGGGGCTGCGGAGCTGGCGGCGCCCCAGCGGGAGGCGATCGCGAGCCGGGTCTTCTACCTCAGGGAGTCCCTCAGCGGGGCGATCCAGGCCAGGGTGGAGCGGTTCCGGCTCAGCATCAGGGTGTTCACCCCGGAATCCCTGGAAATCGCCTTCAGGAACATCGAACAGCCCCTGCTCTCGGCCTTCGACGACGCCAAGGTGGCCCTCCTCGGCAATATGCGGGCCCTGACGGACTCCCTCAGGCGGCGGGTGGAGCGGGCTTCCCAGTCCCTGGAGGGGGCAAACCCCAGGGCCATCCTCGCCAGGGGCTACGCCTTTGTGCGCAACGCATCCACCAACAGGATAATCCGCGCGGCCTCGGAAACCAGGAGCGGGGACGTTCTGGAGATAACCCCCGCGGAGGGAATCATCAAAGCGGCGGTGGTCTGATTACAGTTTTTCAAAGGCGGAATGTATGTTTTGCAGCACCTTTTCCGCAAGTTCTGCCTCGATGTGCTCTTTTCCGGGTTTTTTTTCATTTTGACAGGTAAATAACAGGGCTGCCGGTACTTGCAAAGCGTCGGAAAGCCGCTTTATGAAACCGAAGGAGGGGTATCTGCTGCCGCATTCAATCTGCCGGATATGGGAATGGGAGGCGCCGCACAGTTCGGCGAGCTTTTCCTGGGATATTCCGGCCGCTTTCCGGTATTTTTTCATGTTGCCAACAAAAATTTCGGCTAAATCCATAAATTTAGTTTAAACCCCTGAAAATTCGATTTATATACTCTTGACGTGTACTTTTTTCTGTGATATGTTTTCTTATTGTGTATATTTCTAAGAAAGCTGTGAGCTTTGACAAAGGAGGTATCTGTATGAAAACCAGGAAATTTTTGTCGGCCTGCGCCGTGATTGTTGCGGCGCTGGCGGTGTACGGGCTCGCGGTGTTTGCGGGCTGCGACATCTGGTCAATGCCCGAAACGCTCCCCTCCCCGTCAACCTATACGATTGTCCAATTGGTACATGACCGAAGGAATGTATGATGAAAATACCATTAAAAAAGTTTGTTAAGGCTTTTTTACCTTATGGGATAATTGTCTTATATAGGGAATATAAGAAATATCACAAACACTATAAGAAATCGAATATACAAAAGGAATTTGTTTTTGATATAATTTTTAGTGTTGGCATCGCTTGTCGGCCAGCACATTATTTAAAAGAATACGGTTTAAGAGTTTCTGCAAATCCTCTTGATTGGATGATGGCATATTCATTAGATACCGTTATTCATTTATATAAAACAAAGTTTGAAGATTTTTTTGTGGATTATGTGGAAGATAAAGAAAAATCATTGGAACATAATTGCCATTGGTATGTAGATATTAAGAACAATATTATATCAATGCATTATGATAATGTGAAAAATAACAATACAGTATTCAGAAACTTGATGAGAGTCCGTTTCAAAAGAATAAATGAATTATTAGTATCCGCAAACAGAATATGTTTTTTATCAAATAGAAATGATGATATAAATGTACAAAAAAGATTTTTAATTGAAATGGGGGAAATATATACTGGAGAAATAACATATATGAATATTCGGAATAATAATAATATTAGACCTCTCACCGCCTTTAAATATTTTGAAAAAAAAATATCTGATAGGTTAAAATTAGTTGAATTTAATTTAAATGACATTCATCCTAAAGGAGAAAAAAATAATTCGGATGCATGGATAGGAAATTATGTTATTTGGGATACTATTATGGAAAAAATATCCTTAAAGAATAAAATGAATTTTATATCTTATTTATTTAAGAATATGGAAAATAAATAATGGAGTACGGGCAAACGTCACATAACCAAACGCTACCTGCTCCGCGGGAGCCTGTAACAAAAACTGTGTAAACGGCACATCATAGGGGAACCCTATCTTCCCCGTAGATGACAGCGAATTGATTGAGGGCAGCGCCCCAATC
>JAISTZ010000148.1 GCA_031272345.1 Spirochaetaceae bacterium
ACGTTTTCCGCCATGGTCCTGGGAATCTTTTTTATCCGGGAGTTCCTTGGGGCCGGGGCGGTTTCCTTTCCCGCGCCCCAGCATTTTTTCCCCTCGGGCATGGCGGTGCTGGAACTGCCGCCGCTCCGCTTCCTGCACGGGGCGGTCTTCCTGGCGTCCATCCCGGGCACGGTGATTCTGACCGCGATCGCCATGACCGTCTATTCGGTGATTCAAAACACGGGGAGGGACGCCGGTGTTTAACACGATTCTGCATTACCTGGTTTTTTCTTCCGCGGCCCTGATCTACGGCATTGGTTTTGAGCGGATTCTCCTTCGCCCAAAAAGCAACCGGGTGTTCATGCTGAATTTTTTAAAAAGCTCCCTGTCCGCCCTGGGCACGGTGATCCTGGTGTTCTCCTTTGCGCGGGCCTTCCTCATCCCCTGCGGGATGGGAGAACTGACCCCCCTCATCGCCATCGTGATTTTTATGCTCCTGGCGGTTCTCTTTGAGGCGGTCATCGCGGTTATCGCCAAACAATCGGCCCAGGAATTTATCGCGCCCTTTTTGTGCGTCCTCCTTGCCCTGTGGGAATCGGGGAATCTCCTGGATGCCCTGGGGATCGTTTTTTTCGCCCTCGCTTCGTACTACGTGTCCGTTCAACTGCTCTACACGATAAAAAAAAGACTTGAGTTTGCCTCGCCCAAACATCCCTTCACCCAGGATGCGCTCATACTGATGAGCGCCGGAGTGATCATGGTGGTGTTTTTTTCCTTCGGAGCCCCGTGGCTTTTTGTGGGGGCTCCGCGATGATCCTGGCGTTTGTTTTTTTGCTGATTTTTTTTATCCTCCTTTCCGCCGCGTATATAGGGACGTTCTCCATGTTCCTCACAGCTCTTTCCGAAGAGGGGTTTGTCCCGGAGGATGCCCTGGAGGCAAAAACAGATTACTTCCGGCTCTATCTGGGCGAAAAAAATACCATCACGTTTTCGGGGGGTGACGTATGAGCGGAGAGATGTATGTTGCTCTGGGACTTTCCGCGGAATACGCGGGAATGTGCGGAAAATCGGAATTGGAATCGATTTATCAAAATGTTTTTAAAAAACTGGTTTCATTTTTATACGCCCATCCCAAGTGCTTTTTCTACTGGTCCCTCTCGGGGACTCAGCTTGAGTATTACTCGGAGAAGCACCCCGAGTTTATCACCCTGCTGTCGCAGCTTGTGGGCAGAAAGCAGGTGGAGCTTCTGGGGGGCGGCTACTACGAGCCTATTTTGTCGATCCTCCTTCCGGTTGACCGGGTGGGCCAGATAGAATACATGACCTCCCTGCAACGGAAGCTCGTCGGAAAAAGACCCAGGGGCGTTTTGCTGTCCCGGGGCGTGTGGGACGCAAAGATAATCGATTCCCTCAAGAATTGCGGGGTGGATTACGTGCTCCTGGATTCGGACCTGTTTCCCCGGCGGGTTTCCTTTGAGCCCGTCATTCTGGAAAACACCGGAAAGACCGTATTTGCCCTTCCTGTAAACACCTGCAAGCCCTCCCAGGCATCGGACGCCGGAAAATTCATCGCGTCCCTCTCCGCCGCTTCCGCGTCGGCCGAGGAGGCGCGGATCGCCGTGATGATGTTCGAGCCCGGGGACATCCTTACCCTGATAGAAGAATCCTGGTTTGAAAAAATGCTCCTGGAGCTGGAAACAACACAATCGGTCAAGCTCATCACCCCGTCGATGTTTTTTAAGGAGTCCCTGTCGTTTGCGCCGGCCTATATTCCGCCGGTCATGCAGGGGAAGGGGACCATTTACGAGTACCTCCAGAACAGGACGCCCCTCCACCGGCTGTATTCCCGGATGATTCGGGTGAGTACTCTGGTGAACCAGTGCCGGGGTGACAAAAGCAAAAAGCAGATTGCCCGGGAAAAGCTCTGGGAGGCCCAGACGGGAATCTTTTTCTGCGCGGAAAAACCTTCCTTCCCGGAGATTCTCGCCCTGCGCCGGGCCGCCTACAGGAATTTATTGCAGGCGGAAAATCTTGCCCGGGAAATCACCGGGTTCAATAATGCCCTGGTGAGTTTCGACGTCAACTCGGACGGCGCCAACGAATACATCTGCCTCTTCGGTGTGTACAACGCCTTCATAACCCCCAGGGGCGGTTCCATCTACGAGCTCGATGTTTTTAAAAGCAATGTGAATTACGCGGACACGGTTCTCCCCTCGGATTTTCTTGACCCCTCATCAGGGGGCGAAGAATCCCGCAGGAACATCTTCGTGGACCATCTCCTCAAGGGCGACGAAGACGTGATTGACGCCGCGGGACGGGACAGTGTTTTCCCCGCAATCCGCTACACCGAAAGCGCCTTTGAAAGCAAAAAAAAGGAAATCCGCCTTTCCGCTTCCGCCCTGTTCGGCGCACAGCCTGTGTCAATCAAAAAAAATTACCTCCCCGCGGAATACGGGGTGCAGGTGCAATACATCATAAAAAACGAGAGCCCCGCTCCTCTTGCGGCCCGGTTCTGCGTGGAATCTTCCCTTTCGATTCCCTCCAGGCCGGAGAAGGTGTTCCAGAGCGAGGTGATTTCGGCGTCAAAAAATTTGCCCCTGGATTCTTCCCAAATCCATCAGCACATTCCAGAGGTGTCCCTTGCGGTTTTTACGGATGTGGAAAACCGCGTCTCCTTCATTTTTGAGCCCAACGAGGACGCTGTTTTTTCGCAGGTCCCGGTGTTCTGCCCCCCCGGCGCGGAACCCGCGTCCCCGCCCTATGGGGTGACGGGTTACTTCTCCTGGAAGGTGAACCTCCAGCCGAACATGGAAATGGAAAAAATAATCAACCTGAACATCGTCACCCCGCGCAAAAAAAAGAAGGACAAGACGGGCGGCTAAGGGCAATGATTCGCTTCCTTCCACGGTTAAAAAAAATTTACCGCCCCGAGGCGAGGGTGTTCCGCTTTCTGGCGGTGCTGACCATCTCCGGCGTGGCCTACGGGCTTTACAAGGGAGTCCTGGACAATTACCTCGCCGAGATCGTCAGGTTTCCGCCCTTCGGACGGGGGGTGGTCGAATTTTTCCGGGAACTGCCGGGGTTCCTGGTGGTGTTCGTCCTGGCGGCCCTCTACCGGTTTTCCGAGGCCAGGATATTCAAGATCGGAATCGCCCTTATGGCCCTGGGCGTCGGGGGGCTCCTCCTGTCGGCTCCGGCGCAAATCAACGTGCTGGCCATCCTGGTGGTGTTCAGCTTCGGGGAACACCTCAACCTGCCCCTCAAGAGCACGATTTCCCTGGAGCTGGCCAACAGGGAGACCGGCGGGGCCGCCCTGGGGGTCACGGGGGCCATCGGACAGGCGGGGAATATCGCGGGCTTTGTGCTGGCCTCCCTGGTGTTCATGGTTTTTTCGCGCCTGGGATTCAGCCGGGGGAGTATGGTCAGTTTCAAGGCCGTCTACCTGATCGCCCTCTGCCTGATGGGGGCCGCCTTTGCCGTGTCCCTGGGGATGGGGGAGTCCGCCGCCCAGGGGCCCCGGCGGAGGCTCTACTTTGACAAAAAATTCACCAAGTATTACATGCTCGAGGTGTTTTACGGCGCACGGAAACAGGTCTTCCTCACCTTCGCCCCCTACGTGCTCATCCTGCAATACGGCGCGGACGCCTCGGTCATCAGCCTCCTCTATGCGGTGAGCGCCGGGGTGTGCACGGTCTTCAGCGCCGTAACCGGCCGCATCATCGACCGGGTGGGCTACAAATTCGTCATGGTCACGGACACCCTGCTCCTGGTGGCGGTGTGTTTCTTCTACGGCTTTTCCCACCGAATCTTCCAGCCCCGCACGGCCTTCGTCATCGTGTGCGCCAACTACGTCCTCGACGCGGTGATTTCCCTGGCGAGCATGGCGAGCAACGTGTACGTCAAGGACATCGCCTCAAGCCCGGAGGAAGTGACCGCCACCCTCTACACGGGCACCTCGGTGAACCACGTGATCAGCATCTTCATCGCCCTGATGGGCGGCTGGATATGGAAGGTCACAGGAATCGAGCTGCTCTTCTCCATCTCCGCCTTCCTGGGCGTCATGAACAGCATCTACGCGGCGACAATTTCGCGCTAGGGACCGCTGATTTAATCTTGACGACTAAATCAGCGTGTCCTTGCAATTTCTCACAACTCTTTAATTCATATTGAGTTGTTGCAAAATTGCGGCCAAGTAAAGTAGCACTGAAAAAGTCTCGATTGACTTTTTCAGTGCTTCCCTAGGAGCACTGGGTTTGCCGCAACAATTAACGGTTGCGTGACAGCGTGGTTTTTCCCGGGGGCGAGTCAGGGGCTCCCGGCTCAAGCGCGGGCTGTGGGGCTTGGGGGCTGTACGACAGATTTTTTTACGTTTTTTCATCGTTTTTGCGTACCAAAAGACCTTTCCATGGTAAAATATGAAATGGAGCATAGACCATGGAATATATAATATCATTGACGTGGGATGATGAAGCTCGGGTATGGATCGCGGAAAGCCAGGAATTACCGGGTCTTATCCTTGAATCCACTTCTCTGGATACGCTTATGGAAAAAGTCAAAATCGCCGTGCCTGAATTATTGGAAGCAGGCGGGTCAGTTCATGACGCAATCAATATGCGTTTCGTAATGGAACGCCAGGCAGTGGTCGCGTAATGGTGAAATTAAATCCAGACATGTCGCTAACGGGATAATGAAACGAGCAGGAATCAGCTATCGCTTTTGACAGCACTGGAGCGCCTCCAAGAAATGGCGGCGAGGCTTTTGGAGGGCTTCCGGCGTGGCGCCGGGGGCTTTTTATTTTCCGGGTGGGGGCGTCAGGCTTCGAGAGAGAAGGGCAGCAGAAAAACCTTGACGAACCATCCGGCAGTGGACTATACTGATTTCAATACATAATGAAGGAGACGTTATGCGTTTTAGAGGAACAGCGATTATCCAGCGGGAAGGTGACTGGTTTGTAGCTACCTGTCTTGAGAACTGCGTCGCGTCCCAGGGGCGGTCTATTGATGAGGCGGTTGCCAATCTAAAAGAAGCCCTTGTACTCTATTTTGAAGATGAGGCGGACATACCCGTCTATGAGCCTTCATATATCACCGCTTTGGAGATGGCGGTCTAATGCCGGGGAAATATCCCCTGCTGCGGCCCGCGGAAATAATTACGGCGCTGGACAAAAGGGGGTTTCGGTACAAAAGCCAGCGGGGCAGCCATGCCAAGTATTCCAATGGTACGCGAAAGGTGATTATCCCCATGCATTCAGAGGTTGCCCGGGGAACCTTGCGCGGTATACTTCAACAGGCCGGCATTGAATTGGATGATTTCCTGACATTACTGTAATAAAATGCCAAGCGGAGACATACTCTGCCGTCATGGATGACCTTTCTTGAAAGCCGGTCGGCGAATTCAGCCGCCTCGGCTTCGTTATCGAACGCTTCAATGTCAGCGGCGTCCGTGCTGCCGGTGGTTTTTCCCGGGTTCGAGTCAGGGGCTCCCGGCGTAGAGGCTGGGAATCTGAAGATACCGTCCTGCCGTCTGCTCACACAATTTTTCTGTCTTTGATTGCGTCCAAAATATCGTCCATCGTTATATTCGCGTTGACGCCCTGTATTGCTGCCAGCGGAGACATTGATTCCTCCCCGGTGTCCGCAACCGGCGACAGTTTGAATTTTCGCCCGTCCCGCCATCTTATCAGGACATCCTCCCGCATAGCGGTCTCGAAAAGTTTCGGAAGATTGCGCCGGGCGTCGGCATAATTGTACAGCGTCATGTTTTACTCCTTGCCGCACACATCAAGTTTAAGCGCTCGTCCGGTTTGCGCCATTGAACCATCAAGCGTCACCAGCGGTAAACCCAATCTGGATGCGGCTTCCAGATAGTAGGCATCATACGCGAAAATACCATACCGGCAGGCGATTTTTAGCGCGCCCGTTATGCCGGCATTGACCTTGCGCAACGGTATCTCCGTAAAGCGCTGATATGCCGTGAGCAAATCCGCCTCTGCAATTTTATGTCGTCTGAACAGATTGATAAGCCCGTTGCCGATTTCAGCATCAATCATCTCAGGCGAAACCAATGCGGCGCCCCTGGTCCAGGCAATCACCTTATCGCGGCTCGGCTCGTTGAGGATAATAGCCATTATCGCGCTGGCATCGATCACCTTTTCCGCAACATACATGCTTTTAGGATAAAGGGGTTAGGGCGGAATGTCAAGATCAGAAATGCGGCAGGAGGTTGTTTTTTGGGCGAGAGTCCTTGCAGCGGGCGCCCCCCTTGATGCGGCGCTTCCTTTCCGCTACACTCATCCCATGACCCCATCGTCCCAGGATTTTTCGGCCGCCCTCCTGGAGCGGTTTTTGCGCTATGTCCGCCTGTGCACCACCAGCGATCCCCAGGCCGCTGACCGGGGTGTCATGCCGTCCACGGGGGGACAGCGGGACTTTGCGGAGCTTCTTCGCGGGGAGCTCGCCGCCCTGGGGCTGGAGGACGCCCGCGTCACGGAACACGGGTACGTGTGCGCCAGGCTCCCCCCGTCCCCGGGGCTGGAGGGAGCGCCCTGCGTCTGCTTTCTGGCCCACATGGACACGTCGGAGGCCGCCCCGGGGAAGGACGTACACCCCCTGGTGACGGAGCGCTATTCCGGCGCTGCGATTCCCCTCAGGGACGGGGTGGTCCTTGACCCTGCCGGGGATGAGGCCCTGGCAAAAGCCGCGGGGGAGACCATCGTGCACGGTGACGGCAGCACCCTCCTGGGGGCGGACGACAAGGCGGGAATCGCTGAAATCATCACGGCCCTGGAAGCCCTCAGGGACAGACCGGAGGCGGCTCACGGGCCGGTGGAGGTGATTTTTTCCCCCGACGAAGAGACCGGCCACGGCATGGACCGGGTTCCCCTCGATTGGATCAGGGCAAAGGCGGCCTACACCCTCGACGGGGGGGGCGCGCCGGAGCTTGAAGCCGAGTGCTTCAACGCCTACAAGAGCGACGTCCTCTTCACGGGGGTCGCCATGCACACGGGGACCGCCCGGCCCGGCATGGTGAACGCGGTCAACCTGGCGGCGGACCTGGTGTCCCTTTTGCCCCGGCACGAATCCCCGGAAACCACCGACGGCCGCCAGGGGTTTTTTGCGCCCATATCCGTCTCCGGGTCAATTGAACGGGCGGCGGTTCAGGTGTTTGTGCGGGACTTTGATTCAAAGGCCATGGAGGAGCGCCTCAAGACCGTGGAGACCCTCTCGGAGGCCGTGCGCCGCAAGTACCGGGGGAGCACGGTGTCGGTCACCCACACCAGGCAGTACGTCAACATGAAGGGGGGCATCCAAAAATCCCCCCCGGTCACGGCGCTCCTGGTGGAGGCCGTGCGGAACGCCGGGGCCGAACCGGTCTTTAAGCCCATCCGGGGGGGCACCGACGGCTCCAGACTCACCGAAATGGGCATCCCCACGCCGAATATTTTTACCGGGGGCCACAATTTTCATTCACGAAGGGAATGGGCGTCCCTTGACCAGATGATTCTGGCAACGAGGACCGTCATCGAACTCATCATATTATGGGGGAAACAATGACCTTTCAAAATTCCGGCACCTGTTCTTCCGCGGTCGACTTTGACTTGAAGGACGGAGTCATTCACAATGTGCGGTTCACCAGGGGCTGCGACGGCAACCTCAAGGCGATTGCCAAGCTGGTCGAGGGCCGGCGGGCGGAGGAGATAATCGCCCTGTTCAAGGGACACCAATGCAAGGGCCGTCCCACCAGTTGCGCGGACCAGTTCGCCCGGGCTCTGGAGCGGGGCCTTGCGGCCCAGGGAGCCTGAGGCCCCATGAGCGAATACCGTATCGAGGGGGGCTATCCCATCAAGGGGGCCATTACCGCCAGCGGCAACAAGAACGCCGCCCTTCCCTGTATCGCGGCGGCCCTCCTCACGGACGAGGAGGTCGTGCTCCGCAACATCCCGGCCATCGAGGACGTGGGGGTCATGTTCGAGGTGCTCCGGGCCCTGGGAGTCTCCGTGTCCCAGGAGGGGGCCGGGGTGTGGCGGTGCAGGGCGGAGAAGCCGGTGTCGAACATCCCGGAGGAGCTCTCCCAAAAAATCCGCGCGTCGATCCTCTTCGCCGGGCCCCTCCTGGCCCGCACGGGCAGGGCCTTCCTGCCGCCCCCCGGGGGCGACGTCATCGGGCGGCGCAGGCTGGACACGCATTTCCTTGCCCTCACTGAACTTGGAGCGCGGGTGTCCACCGAGGGGGCCTTCGGGTTCTCGGTGAATAAGCTCATCGGGGCCGACATTTTCCTTGACGAGATGTCCGTCACGGCCACGGAGAACGCGATTATGGCGGCATCCCTGGCAAAGGGCGACACGGTGATTTCCAACGCCGCAAGCGAGCCCCACATCCAGGACCTCTGCCGGATGTTGAACGCCATGGGCGCAAAAATCTCCGGCCTGGGCAGCAACATCCTCCGCATCCGGGGGGTCAAGGAACTGCACGGCTGCGATTTCACCATCGGCCCGGACTACATGGAAATCGGCTCCTACATCGGCCTCGCCGCGGCCACCAGGGGGTCCATCACGATTCACGGGGTGAATCCCAGGGACATGCGGCCGATCCAACTGTCCTTCAAAAAACTCGGCATCCGCTGGACGATTCAGGAGGACGGCGGCCCGGCGGCGGGACTCGCCTCGCTCTTTGTGCCCATGGAGCAGACCCTCCAGGTGAACAGCGACCTGGGGGGCATGATTCCCAAGATTGACGACGCCCCCTGGCCGGGATTCCCCCCGGACCTCACGAGCATTATGACCGTGGTGGCAACCCAGGTTGAGGGCACCGTGCTGATTCACGAGAAGATGTTCGAGTCCCGGATGTTCTTTGTGGATAAGCTCATCAGCATGGGCGCCAGAATCACCCTCTGCGACCCCCACCGCGCCGTGGTCACCGGGCCGAGCACCCTCCACGGGGAGCACCTGGTGTCCCCGGACGTGCGGGCCGGGATGGCCCTGGTGATCGCCGCCATGTCTGCCAGGGGCGAAAGCGTCATCAGCAACATCTACCAGGTTGAACGGGGGTACGAAAACCTCGCCGGCCGGCTCCAGGGCCTGGGAGCTCACATCGAGCGGGCATGAGCCCCGGCGCTCCGCTCCGTCACCGTGCCCGGAGGGCGGGGAACCGGGCGAAGAGCTTCACGATGCCGAGCATGAGGCCGTAGAGGGCGTTCATCAGGGTTCCCGCGGGGAAGGTCAGGGCGGGGAAGAGGAGGATGAGGGCGAAGCAGGCGATTCCCGTAAGGATGAACACCGTCACCAGGGGGGACACGGCGACCGACGCGGCGATGCCCACGGGGGTGAGGACGCCGAAGACCCGCCAGGTGACCGGGGCTGTGGCGATGAAGGCCCCCGCGGAGGCGGACAGGTCCGAGGCGAAGGGGAAGGAGGGAATCCGGCGGAGGAGGGATTCCACGGCCTTCCCCGCGACAAGGAGTCCCCCCAGGCCCAGGTACGACAGGATGAAGGACAGGCTCAGGGCGTCCGCCGGGGCGATTACCGTGTGGACCACGAAGGCAAGGGCCAGAATCGCGGTCATGCTTGATTTTTTGCCCGAAAGGCCGCAGAAAAAGCTCAGCAAAAAACACAGGAAGGCCCGCCGCAGGGACGGGGTGAACCCGGCGAACCACACGAACAGAATCACCATGATGAGCGACAGGGCCGAGCCGAAGCGTTTGCTCACCCCTTTGCCCAGGGCGCGGGAAAACCCCGTGAATATGGACAGGTGCATCCCCGAAAGGGCCAGCACGTGGGCCAGCCCGGCGGCGGTGAACGCGGCGGCGAGGGTGTCCTCGGTGTATTCCCTGCTCCCGGTGACCAGGGCCAGGAAGAGCCCCCCGGCCCGTCCCCAGGCATAGAGGACCCGGCGGAAAAAGAGGCGGCCCCGGGAGCGGAACAGGGCCAGGGAATCCCAGGGGCCCGTCCTTTCGGCGCGGGCATAGGCGGCGCTCCGTGCGATGAACAAATCCCCCGAGGTCCTGCCCTCCAGGGTGAGTCTGATCCCCGCGTCCACAAAGGGCAGCTCCGCGTCCTCCGCGCCCTGATTTTTTTGCGCCAGGGCCCGCCCCCCGGAATAGAGCTTCCCCGGAAAGGACGCCTCCATCAGGGCCGCGGGATAGAGCACGGTCATTGTGCCCCTGGCCTGGCTTTCCAGGGCATAGTCCCCGTGGTCCGTCCGGACGCGCTCCACCGCAAGGGTGAAGCGGTAATTCGCCCCGGTCTTGCCCGGGTTCGACGCTACCCGCCCGGTGACTCCCGTGACGGCCTGGGGCGCAACCAGGGATTGCACCCGTGTTTGTTGCCGGGGCAGAGCTCCGGCGTAGAGGAGGGCCGCGAACAGGATCGCCGCGGCGATAAGGTGGGTG
>JAISTZ010000163.1 GCA_031272345.1 Spirochaetaceae bacterium
GTCCCCGGCTTTTTCAAGACCGCTCTGGTTTGCGAAGGACGCCAGGGCGATCTGCCCCAGGAGCCGGTTCGTGCCGTTGGAGTAGACCCCGGTGATTTGCCCGGTCGAATCGATCTTGAAGTTGTCCAGGTAACCCATGGTGTAGCCGTCCTGGTTGAAGGCCTTGGTGGAACTCGCCGCCGCGCTTTGGGTGATCGTGTTCCGCTGACTGCCGATGGTCCCCAGACTCAGGTTGAAGGTCTGCCGGTAGGCCGCGCCCCCCTCGTCAGCGGTTGACTCGGGCACGTCGAAACCCACTTGCAGGAGGATGTCCCCCTCGGGGTTGGTCACGTTGCCCGCCAGGTCCGTTGCCGCAAGGAGGGTGCCGTTGTTGTCGAAGGTGACGATGAAGGTGTTCCCCCCGCCGGCAGCCGCGGTTTCAGCGGTGAGACCCACGGCGGAGTTCGTCTGGTCGGCCCACTCGAGCGGGTTGGGGCTGCCCCCCGTTTCAGGATCGACAAAGGTGAACACCTGCCACTGGTTGGGCACGGGCACACCCGCCGCGTCCACAACCCGCTGGAACGACACGGCCAGATTGTGCACCCTGCCGTAGCTGTCGTACACGTTGAATTCGGTGGACCATGTGCCCCGGGCGATGTCCGCCTGGGTTGCGCCGGGAAGCACCACCGGCGTGTTTTTGTTCAGGTTGCAGGCGAAGTCGACGTTCACCGTGGCGTGGGCGGGATCCTTCGTGCCCACGGGGATAACCAGGTTTTCGGGGGTGGCGGCGGTCTGCACAATCGGCTCGCCGTTTATCTCCCTGGCCTGCCAGCCCTGCACACGGAATCCCGTGGCGGGATTCACCAGGGTACCGTTCTGGTCAACATTGAAGGCCCCGGCCCTGGTGTAGTAGGTCTGCTCCCCTTCCTGCAAAATAAAAAATCCATTTCCCTGTATTGCCACATCCGTGCCGATACCCGTGGACTGCAAATTCCCCTGGGTGAATACCGTGTCGATGCTCGCCACCGTCATGCCCAGACCCACTTCCTTGGGGTTTACGCCGCCGATTTCTTCGGTCGGTCTTGCCGCGCTCTGAAGCTGCTGGCTTATCATGTCCTGAAAGTTCACCCTGCCGCGTTTAAAGCCCGTGGTGTTCACGTTGGCAATGTTGTTGCCGATAACGTCGAGCCGCGTCTGGTGATTCTGCATTCCGGAAACACCGGAATAAAGCGATCTCATCATAACCGGTACCTCTTACTCACTGTAGATTTTTCTGATGTAATCCATGCTGTACATGCTGCCGTTTACCATAACCTCCGGCTGAGAGCCCCTCGTTACGCTTTCTACAGTCCCTGTAATAGCGGTATCACCCACATTCAGCTCCACTGTTTTTCCCAAGGCGCCCATCGCCTCGGAGAGCATGAGTTTTTCCGAAAGCTTCGCAAACTCGTTGCTCATGTTTGTCATCTGCTCAAGGGACGAAAACTGCGCCATCTGAGCGATGAATTCGGTGTTCTCCATTGGACTCGTTGGGTCCTGGTGGGACAACTGAGCCAACAGCAATTGTAAAAAGTCATCCTTGCCCAACGCCTGCGTCGCAATACGTCCATTTACTGCGTTGTTCTTCGTGTTGTGAATGTTGACCATGCGGTCAACACTCAGCTTTTCCTGTGGACTCAATGCCGCATTCAGTGTCATGCTCCGCTCCAAGTATGTATTCCCTATGCCATGATGTTGACGGCGTAGGTTCCCACTTCCCAAAAACTTTTTTCCCCGGCCTCAAGGTCCGGCGCAAGGGCCGCATATTCAAAGGCGGCGCTTTGCAGGGTTTCGCCGTTGTGCTGTCCCCGCTGTTCCCCGCTCCCCCCGCCGGTCCAGCTCAGGTTGAAGTCCCCGGCGGAAAAGCCGCCCGACGTGAAGGCTTCCTTCAGGGACCCGATTGACGACTTGAACGCATCGAAGGCGTCTTTCGTTGCCACCGCGATTTTGGCGTCAATAGTATTGTCGGAAATTCTGAGGTGTATCTTTACCTCCCCAAGCTCCCTGGGATTCAGGACCAGGCGGATTGTGCCGGAGTCATTGTCCCGGAGGACGATGGAGCCCGCCTTGACGAACTCGGCGGCGTTGTTCCGTATCTCCTGGGAGAGCATGGACGCAAACCGTGATTCCGGCCCCGCCGCCTGCTCCGTCCCCCCAGGGGGCGCGGCCTTCGCGCCGGTTCCGGCAAAGAGGGGCGTTTCCTGCCTCCCCCCCTCGCTCCGGTTCCCTGCCTGTTTTTCCGGCTTGGGGTCCCGGCGCTCGTCGATCACCGTGATCAGGGGCTTCTCTCCCACAAAGAACTGCCTCTCCTCCGGTTTGACCTGGGGGACCTCCTCCGGGACCTGCGCCTGGAGCGGGATCTCCGTTGTCTGGAGCACGGACCCGTCCCGCGCCCCAAAGAGGCTTTCAGATGCAAGGAGGGCCCGCTCCCGGGGATCCTCCTCGTCATCCGGTTTGGCGGCGATTTCCTCCGCTTCCCCGGCGTCCGCCCCCGGGCTCTGGAGGGCCGCTTCCCGGAGGGCTCCCATGAGGAAGGAATCCTCCGGCGTCTCCGGCCTTGTCTGAGCCAGGGACGCTTCCGGGAGTTCCGCCGCCGCTTCCACAGCCGTGGCGGGTTCCTCCCCCCCCTCGATCTCCGGAGCCAGACCCCCAAGGGTCAGCTCCATCTCCGCGTCCACGGGCACATCAAGGGCCGCCGGAGTCTCCACGGACTCCATGACCGCCGGGGCCTCCCCTCCGCGCTCCGCCGGCCTCCGGACCTCCCCGGACAGGGCCCCTTCCCGGCCGGCCCGGGTTTCGTCCCTGCCGGTCTCTTCGGCCTTGCCCACCCTGTCGTCCTTGGCCTCGTTTTTGGCCCCCGGATTTTCCCTGGGCTTTTCCGTCCGGGTTTCCGCGGCCCGTTTTTCCTCCCTGGCCTTGTCGATTTCCCGGTACTCGTTCATGGCCTTCTCAATCATCCTCTGGAAGGACGACTCCGGCGCGAAGGACACGAGACGGCTGTTTTGCGCCTCTTCCCTGGCTGTTTGAACCGGCGCAATCCCCGCGCCGATCTGTTGGACACCCATAGAACCTCCAGGCAGATGTGAAGGAGCGGCTTGTCAGCGTCCCTTCACGGGTCTGCTCTTTTAATCATCGACTTTTGGAGGGCCGGAGTTGAATGGATTCTGCAAAAAGTATGGGGGAGTCCCCTGGGAAGGACCCGCCGGGGCCGGGGCCCCGGCGAATCCGGGCTTTTATTTTGCCAGGACTATCTCGTTGAAGATGTTCTCCCAGAGCTCCTGCCTGCCGCTTGCCCAGCCGGTTTTGCCGTAGTCCCCGGCCAGGGCTGCCAGGGCGTCCAGGGTGAAGCCCCCCTTCTCGAACTTCGCCCCGTCCCCGGAATCGAAGGAGGCGTACCGTTTCTTGAGCATCTCCGGGAGCCTCCCGTCGTCGAGCACGGCGGCGGCCTTTTCCAGACCGTAGGCGAAGGCGTCCATGCCGCCGATGTGGGCGATGAAGAGGTCCGCCGGGTCGATGGAGTTGCGCCGGATCTTGGCGTCGAAGTTGAGCCCCCCGGTGGTGAAGCCCCCCATGCGGAACACCGCCAGCATGGCCTGGGTGGTTTCGTACACGTTGGAGGGGAACTGGTCCGTGTCCCAGCCGTTCCTGGGGTCCCCACGGTTCGCGTCGATGGAACCCAGGAGCCCCGCGTCAACACAGGCGTTGAGCTCGTGGGCAAAGTCGTGGCCCGCAAGTTCCGCGTGGTTCGCCTCGATGTTGAGTTTGAAGTCCCTGTCCAGCCCGTAGGCGCGGAGGAATCCGATGACCGTTTCCGCGTCGAAGTCGTACTGGTGTTTGGTGGGCTCCATGGGCTTGGGTTCGATGTAGAAACAGCCCTTGAAGCCCTGTTTTCGGGCGTAGTCCCTGGCGATGGTGAGCACCATGGCCAGGTGGTCCTTCTCCCGCTTAACGTCCGTGTTGAGGAGACTCATGTAGCCCTCGCGCCCCCCCCAAAAGGTGTACCCCTGGCCCCCCAGGGCGATCGTGCCGTCGATGGCGTTCTTGATTTGATTCGCCGCGTGGGCCACCACCGGGAACTCCGGGTTCGTGGCCGCGCCGTTCATGAAACGCGGGTTGGTGAACACATTCGCCGTGCCCCACAGCAGTTTGACCCCCGTGGCATCCTGCCGCTTCTTGAGCTCCCCGATGATGACCGAGAGATTCTTTGCGGACTCCTCCGGGGACGCGCCCTCCGGGGCGATGTCCCGGTCGTGCCAGCAGTAGAATTCCGCGCCGATCTTGGTGATGAACTCAAAGGCCGCGTCCGCCTTGTTCACCGCGTTCTGCATGGGGTCGCTCGTGCTGTTCCAGGGGAAGATGTGGGTTGCCGCGCCGAAGGGGTCAGCCCCGTCTCCGCAGAAGCTGTGCCAGTAGGCGACGGCGAACCTGAGCCAGTCCTTCATCTTCTTGCCCCGGACCGTCCTGTCCGCCTCATAGTATCTGAAGGCCAGGGGATTTTTGGAGGCCGCCCCTTCGTAGGGAATCTTCCCGATGCCCGGGAAATACTCTTTGTTTCCGGTAAAATACTGTGCCATAACCAACTCCTTTGTGGACCCCCGAAACTGACGGCGGCCCGGTTATTTGTAAAGCGGTGTGAGCGCTTTAAGGTACCTGTTGTATTCCCCGTAGGCCCCCTCGTAAGCTTTTGTAGCTTCGGGGTTTGGGACATTGATTTCGTCCTCCCGGATCTGCACGTGGGCCCCGGTGAGGCTCGCGATCGGCACGGGACGCCCCTCCAGCTTGCGCAGGCACCACAGGGCCTGAATCGCCCCCCCCAGGGCCGCAGCCTCGGGGTTTTCCGGGGCTTTGACGGGCAGGTTCATGATGTCCGCGGCCATCTGCCGCCAGAGGGGGCTCTTGCTCCCGCCCCCGACGATGCGGATTTCACGGGCTTTAAAGCCCAGGGCCTGGAACGCCTCAAGGCCCCCCTTCATGCCGAAGATGGCGGACTCCAGGGCAGCCCTGGCGATGTTTTCCCTGGAGCAGTTCGCCGCGGTGAGTCCCAGGATTCCCGCCCTGCCGTTGGGCAGATTGGGGGTGCGCTCGCCGTTGAAGAAGGGCAGGAACACCACCCCCCGTGCGCCGGGGGGAGATTTTGCCGCAAGGCCGTCGAACTCCTTTACCCCCAGGCCGAAGAGCTCCCTGGTTTCCTCCGAAGCCACCGTGCAGTTCATGGTGCACAGGAGGGGCAGGTAGCCCCCGGCGGAGGAACTGAACCCCGAAAGCCCCTTCTCGGGATCCGCCAGGGGGGTGTCCGAATAACCGAAGAGGGTGCCCGATGTGCCCAGGCTCATGGTGAGGAAGCCGTCCTCCACGGCGCCCGTGCCGATGGCGGCCATCATGTTGTCCCCCCCGCCGGAGGACACGGGGATTCCCTGGGGAATTCCGAAGCGCCTTGCCGCCTTCTCCGTGACAAACCCGTTGGGTTCGTCCGGGGGAATCACCGGCGGAAGGAGCTCCAGGAGCTTGCCGTCGATGATGCCGCAGATTTTTTTTGACCATTGCCGTTTTGCGCCGTTAAAGATCGCCATGCCCGAGGCGTCCCCGCACTCGGCCTTGTATTCCCCCGTAAAGAGGAAGTTGAGGTAGTCGTGGGGGAGCATGACGTAGCGGAGACGCGCGAAGGCATCGGGCTTATTCTGCTTGAGCCAGAGGATTTTGGGGGCCGTGAACCCCGGAAGCATCAGGTTGCAGACCTCGTCGATGACCGCCTCGTTCCCCCCGGCCTTCTCCGTGATGTACGCGCACTGGGGAGCGGTGGAGGTGTCGTTCCAGAGCTTCACGTTGTAGAGGGCACTGCCGTCTTCCCCCAGGGGCACGAACCCGTGCTGGTGGCCCGAAACGCCGATGGCGGCGATGGTCTTTTTGTCATCCCCGGAAAAGGAGGCGAAGCATTTTTCCAGGGCGGAATCCCACCATTGGGTTTTCTGCTCCCGGGTTCCGTCGTTCTCCGCGATGGTGTCCACGGGCTCCTGGAAGCTCGCGACGATGCGTTTGGCTTCCCAATCGTAGAGGGCCACCTTAATGCTCTGGGTGCCCATGTCAATTCCGGCGACTGTTTTCATACCTTCACCCCATACCAAAAATAAAAGCGCGAAGAATATAAACCACTGACCGCGCCGACATCACGGACAACGTATGCACGGACGGATGATTATTCACCCATACGATGCGCACCGTCCGTCCGTATCCGTCCGTCGGTCCGTGGTTAATTACTAGCCCAACCCGGTCTTGCTGCGGGTGTACACGTCGTAGAAGACCGCCAGGAGCAGGATAAGGGCCCGCACCACGTACTGGTAGTGGGTGCCCAGGTTCATCAGGACCATGCCGTTGTTGATGGCGCTCATAACCAGGGCGCCCACGATGACCCCCAGCACGGAACCCACGCCCCCCGCCGCGGACACGCCCCCGATGTAGCAGCCGGCGATGGCGTCCATCTCGAAGTTGAGCCCCGCCTGGGGCAGGGCGGTGTTCATGTAGCCCGTGGAAACCACCGCGGCAAGCCCGGAAAGCATCCCCATGAAGGAGAACACGATGAAGTTGATCAGCTCCGGGCTGATGCCCGAGAGCTTAGCCGACCGGGCGTTCCCCCCGACCGCGTAGATGTAGCGGCCCACCACCGTGTTGTTCAGGATGAAGTAGAACACGAAAACCGTGATTCCCACCACAATGAGCACCACCGGCAGCCCCCGGTATTCGGCGAACCGCTCCATCAGGGCCATGATGAGGACGCTGAAGATGACGAGCTTCGCCGCAAACACCGGAGTCCCGCTCACCGCAAAGTCGTGGGCTATCCGCTTGTTCCGGGAAAGAATCGACGAAACGATGAAGACCACCACAACAACCGCGCCGACAAGCAGGGGCAGGGGGTAGAGCTTGAACCCTGAGTCAAAGGCGGTTTCTCCGGGGATGTTGATGAAGGGCTTCACCCCCAGCACCTCGTCCAAGGTGCCCGTGGAAAGGAAGTCGTAACTCTTGCCCGGAATTTTGACCGGGGACACGGGGGCTATCTTGGTGACGATGTAGGTGAGCCCCCGGAAGAGCATCATCCCCGCCAGGGTGACGATGAAGGCCGGCAGCTTGGCGAAGGCTATCCACACCCCCTGAAAGGCGCCGATCGCCAAACCGAGCCCCAGGGCCGCCAGCAGGGCAAGGGCCATGTTCCCCCCCGTGCCGTTGTACACGTACATGCTCAGGGCGCCCACAAAGGCGCACACGGAACCCACCGAGAGGTCGATGCCCAGGATGATGATACACTGGACCATGCCCACCGCCAGAATCAGCACGTAACTGTATTGGAAAAAGATGTTGGTGAAATTCCTGGGACTGAAGTTCGCGCCCTTGGTGAGGGGCGCAAAGACCAGCATGATGATCGCCAGCATGACGAACATGGAGTAGCTCCTGATGTTGCTGATAAACAACGTTTTGAAGTCCGTTGTCCGAATTTGTTTGCCGCTCATAATGTCTCCTTTCCCTATTGCCGCGCCGCTTGGTCCGGCGAAGCCGTTTTGCCCAGCAAGGCCAGGCGCATAATTTTTTCCTGGGTCGCCTCATCGTGATTCAGCACACCCTTGATTTTGCCCTCGTTCATAACGTAGATCCGGTCCGCCATGCCCAGGGCCTCGGGCATTTCGGAGCTTATCATGATGATGCTCTTGCCGTTGCCGGTCATGTCGTTGAGGATGTCGTAGATTTCGGTTTTTGCGCCGATGTCGATGCCCCTGGTGGGCTCGTCCACGATGAAGATCTCCGGGTCTATCATCAGGGAGCGGCCCACGACCACCTTCTGCTGATTGCCCCCGGAGAGATTCTTGGCGAGCTGGTCCACCGACGGGGTGCGTATCCGCAGCTCCGTGCGGTATTTTTCCGCCTCAAGGATTTCCTTTTGCTTGTCAACAATCCCCATTTGGGAGATTTTCCGCAAGCTTGGGTTGGAAATATTCGTCTTGATGTCCTGAATCAGGATGAGCCCCAGGTTTTTGCGGTCCTCGGTGATGTAGGCGAGTCCCGCTTTCATGGCGGCCCTGGCCGAGGGCAGGCTCACCTGCTTGCCCTTGACGAACACCTGGCCGTCGCTTTTGAAGCCGTAGTTTTTGCCGAAGATGCTCATCATCATTTCCGTGCGCCCCGCGCCCATGGGCCCGCAGAACGCCAGGATTTCGCCCTTCCGCAGGAAGAAGGACGCCCTGTCCACCACCTTGAGGGAGTGGAAGTCCGGGTGATAGACCGTCCAGTCCCTTACCTCGAACACCGTCTCTCCGGGGGCGGTTTTGCGCTCCGGGAAGCGGTGCGTGAGCGTGCGGCCCACCATGTCCCGGATAATCATGTCCTCGGTGAGGTTGTCCTTTTTGACGTCGTAAGAGGAGATCGACTTGCCGTCCCGGAAAATCGTGACCGAATCCGCCACAGCAAGGACCTCGTTGAGCTTGTGGGAAATCATGATAATCGTCATGCCCTGGCTCTTGAACTCCTTGACCAGACCCAGGAGGTGGGCGCTTTCGTCGTCGTTCAGGGAGGACGTGGGCTCGTCGAGAATCAGGAGGTCCACCTGCTTTGAGAGTGCCCGGGCGATTTCTACGAGCTGCTGCTTGCCCACCCCCATCTTGCTGACGAGGGTCTCCGGGGGCTCGCTCAGGCCCACCCGGTCCAGGTATTGCCTGGATTCCTTTAAGAAGAAATTCCAGTCGATAACGCCGAAGGCCGCGGCCCTGTAGGGGCGCTTGCCGTCGGGCCGTTTCTGCATGTGCCCAAGGAAAATATTTTCATAAATTGAAAGATAGGGGCTCAGGGCCAGTTCCTGGTGCACGATGGCGAGACCCTCTTTTTCGCTGTCCTTTACGCTGCGGTAATTGGTTTCTTTCCCTTTATAAAAAACTTTCCCCTGGTAATCGCCCTTGGGGTACACCCCCGAAATGACGCTCATCAGGGTCGATTTGCCCGCGCCGTTTTCCCCGCATACCGCGTGAATCTCCCCTTGTTTTACCTTGAGGCTTACACCGTCCAGGGCCCGCACTCCGGGGAAGTCTTTGGTGAGATTGTCAATCTCCAAAATATAGTCGCTCATGGTTGTTCCTTAGAGGGAATCGGGAATCAGTTCACGGGAATCGGGAACCGGTATGAGGGAGCCGTATCGACTCCCTGTTCCCGATTCCCTATTCCCGCTGTACGATCAGGCTACTGCAACTTTGCTTTTTCCGCGGGGTTGCTGTCATAGAAGCCGGCATCCACCGGGGTTTTCCAGTTGTCCTTTGTTACTCCGATAGGGGTAAGGAGGAAGGTGTGCACATACTGGTTGTCGTTCAGGTTGCTCGGGGTGACGTCGGCAATGCCCTTGAGGGGGCCGGAGTCGTAGATCTCGGTTGCGCCGGGAATTACGGGCTTCTGTCCCTTGGCAAGGGCGTCGGCGATGAGAACCGCCGCTTCGGCCAGCTTGCTGGTGTCCTTGAACACCGTCATGCCCTGCTCGCCGTTCTTGATGGAGACCACAGAGTCCGCCTCCGCGTCCTGACCGGTGACGAAGGGGAGCTTGGCGCGGTACTTGGCGTCCGCCTTGAGGGCCTCGATGATGGCCCGGGCCAGGGTGTCGTTAGGGGCGAGGACCGCGTCAAGGGTTACACCCTTGGCTTCCCCGACGAGGAGACCTTCCATCCGCTGCTTGGCGGCGGGGCCGCTCCAGTTCTCCGTGGCGATCGCCTGGAAGAAGCTGCTCTCGGTGTAGCTCTTGCCCTTGGGGCCCACGATCTTGAGAACGCCCTTGTCGATGTAGGGGTTCAGCACGTCCGCCGCGCCCTGGAAGAAGAAGTTGGCGTTGGCGTCCGTGGGGGAACCGGCGAAGTAGGTAATGTACTTGGGGGCCGCCGTGGTGGCCGCATCGAGGTTGAGGGCCTTCTTGATGGCTTCGCCCTGGAGGGTGCCGACTGCGTAGTTGTTGAAGGTGATGTAGTAGTCGTAGTTGGTGGTGTTCTGGATGATCCGGTCGTAGGCGATAACCTTGACGCCGCCCTTGGAGGCTTCCTCAACAACAGAGCCGACGCCGTCGTTGATGTTGCCGATGATGAGGGCTTTGGCTCCCTGGGTAAGGAAGCTCTGGATCTGCTGGTTCTGGGTGGCCTGGTCGGCGTTGCCGTACTGTACCTCGGCGGCATAGCCCTTGGCTTCGAGGCCCTTCTTGAGGGACTCGCCGTCTTTCTGCCAGCGCTCCACGTGGGTCTCAGGCATCGCGAGGCCGATAAACACCTTGGCCGATGCGCCCTTCGCTTCTTTTCCGCCCCCGGCGAATACCGCCATTGACCCGATCAGCACCAATGTCATGATTACTGACAATTTTTTCATAATCATCCTCCTTGAATGATTGAAAGTATTGGCCTTCTTTATGAAAGCCCCTCTCGTTCTGAGAGTATATGCCGCGGACATCTGTCTACAGCCATACCAATCACTATACCGCCCCCCAAAAAAAATTGCAAGGGGGCCCGGCAATAAAAATATAAAAAAATACCGATTTAGACCAGATTGCAGCTTTTTTGTCCATGCTTGCGTTTTTATACTTTTATCTGTATATTTCATATACAGCGAGCGTGCTTCACAAATAAGGAAGTGTTTATGTATGAAATCATCGAAAAAACCTCCCTTTCGGCGGATGTCAATTTTTACCGGGTCAGGGCGCCGGAAATCGCAAAAAACCGGAAGCCCGGCCAATTCGTGCTGATTCAGTTGGACACGGATTTTGCCGAGCGGGTCCCCCTGACGATTGCGGACGCCGACCCGGAGGGGGGGTGGATCGCCCTGGTGGTGCAGACCGTGGGGGCCTCAACCCTAAAGTTATCCCAAAAAAAGGCCGGGGACTGCCTGGGGGCGGTCCTGGGCCCCCTGGGGAATCCCACAAAAATAGAAAAAACCGGCCCTGTGGTCTGTGTGGGCGGGGGAATCGGCGTTGCGCCCCTCTATCCCATCGCCCAGGGGCACAAAAACGCGGGCAACAAGCTCACGGTCATCATCGGGGCGCGGACAAAGGACCTGGTCATCTTTGAGGACAGGATGAGGGGGATCGCGGACGAGCTCATCGTCGTCACCGATGACGGTTCTTACGGCAGGAAGGCCCTGGTAACGGAGCCCTTAAAGGAGCTCTGCGCCTCCCCTGCCCCCCCCGGCGAGGTGGTCGCCATAGGCCCGCCGGTCATGATGAAGTTCTGCGCCGAAACCACCCGGCCCTTCGGGGTGCCTACGGTGGTGTCCCTCAACACGATTATGATCGACGGCACGGGTATGTGCGGGTGCTGCCGGGTGAAGGTGGGGGATACGACAAAATTCGTCTGCGTGGACGGCCCGGAATTCGACGGCCACCAGGTTGACTTTGAAAACATGATGCTCCGCATGGGGGCCTACAAACCGGCGGAGGCGGAGAGCTTGCACAGGTGCAAACTCCAGTTGGGGTTGGCGGGAGGCGGTGATGGGTGACCACATAACACGGGAAGCCCTTGACGCGCAAGCAAAAACACTGCTTGCGGAAATCCGGGCCAAAGAAAAGGCGGGGACCCTTTCGGCAAAGGACAGGCTGGCGATTCCCCCCCAGGAGATGCCCCTGCGGGAACCCCGGGAGCGGAGGCGCGTCATGGACGAGGTGGCCCTGGGGTACACCGAAGCCCAGGCAATAACAGAGGCGTCCAGGT
>JAISTZ010000014.1 GCA_031272345.1 Spirochaetaceae bacterium
CCGCATTTCCTCCTCCTTTAGCGGCCTCTTTTGGTTTTAAAGGGCCCTTCTTCACCCAACAGGTCAAAAATCACCCCCATGTACTCCCCCGGGGCGTAAAAATAGCTCCCCATGTGGGGCGCCCCGGGAATCATCCGCGCGGCGGCCCCCTCCCCGCCCGCGGCCTCAAGGAGGTCCGCGAACATCTCCGGGGCCACCAGGGCGTCCCTTTCCCCGTGGAAGAGCGCCAGGGGGGGCCGCCCCCGCCGTTTTTTGAGGGCCCTTTCCGGGGAATTTTGAAAGAAGAAGGACCCCCCAAGGACAAAGTTGACCGCGGACATGCCGGAGAGGAGAATCCAAGTGACGGCCCGCTGCACGGGGTTTGCGGCAAAAAACGCCCCGGCCATGTTCATAAACTGCTTCCTCACCGAAGAAAACCCGCAGTCCCCCACCACCGCCGCTATTGCCGGTTCCTTTTCCGCCGGAAAGAGAATCGCCGCGGCGGCCCCCATGGAAACGCCGTGGAGCACAATCTTTACGTCCCCGCCGAAGCGTTCCTTGAGGAGGGCGACCCACAGGCCCAGGTCTTTGGAATCGGGATACCCCATGCCGATGAAGGGGCCCTCGGATTCGCCGTGGCCCCGCAGGTCAACCTGGAGGGCGGGAATCCCCCTGGCGCGGTATTCCTCCGCCAGGAAGGACATGTCCCCGGCGCTGCCCGTGTACCCGTGCACGAGGATTGCCGCCAGGGCAGGGCGCGTCAGCTCGTCCCCGGAAGCGCCCTCGGGGAACCAGAGGGTCCCGTGGAGGCGGCGCGGGCCGAAAGCTCTTCCGGGGCGGACCGGAATCCAGAGATCCTCCGCCTCCCCCCGCTTCCGGGCGGCCTCCCAGCGTTCCCGCGCCCGGGCGATGGGAAGGGCCACCAGGGGGTCCCGCAGGTGGGCCGAGAAGGCGTCCTCCTTGTGCTGCTGTTCGGGGCTCCGGTTTTTGGGCCGTCCCTTCCCGGAATCATCCCGTTTCCGCACCAGGGTCGCCCAAAAGAGGAAGGCCCCCCCGGAGAGCGCAAACGCCCAGAGTCCCACAAAAATGACGACAACCAGAGCCGCAACCCGTGTTATTTCTTTTGTGCTCCGCCGATAATGCTGGCCCGTGTCCAGGGCCAGTTCCGTTCCTTTGCGCCGGGTCTGACGGAAAAGGAAAAGGACACGGCCGCCACGGGCATCTGCCCCGGCTCCAACCCGTATTCCCTGCCGTAGTAGGCGAAATCGAACTCAACGGCCCCCAGGTCAATGCCCAGACCCACCGCGGGGAGGGCCTCGTTTATCCCGGCCCGCAGGGTGAACACCCCGATGAGGTTGAGCCCCACCCCCGCGCCGATTCCGAGGACCGGGTTCCGCTGGGAGTAGTCGTTCCAGTCCCGGGCAAAATCACGGAAATCCAGGGCGGCGAAGAAGCCCGACTTGGCGAGCCAACCCGGCGCCCTGGGGAAGAATTTGCCGAACCTGGCGTCATAGGACACGCCGGCGTTCATGGAGAAGGGAACCTGGTAGATGGTGTCCTTTTTTTCGCTGCCCCCGGTCAGGTCGATTCGGGATATTTCCCCCCCGAAGGTGGCGATGTCGTCAAAGGTGAGCCCCGCGGAAAGCCCGATGTCCCACCGGTAGGTGAAGCCCGCATCCAGGCCGAACCCGGCTATCAGGGGGACTACCATGCCGTCCAGGAAGTTGCCGCTGTCGTCGAGGACATCCATCATCTTCATCCGGTAGGAGCCCCAGCCCCGGACAAAGAATTTGCCCGTTACGCCCGCATCCAGGTCGTGGTGGTCCGTGTCGAGGACCTTGAAGGCGAAGCCCACGGGCATGATGAAGTCAACCAGGGTCTCTATCTTGACCGTGGTGCCGATCACCTGGCTGACCATGTCGATGTTGTTCCAGAAGCCCAGGCCGAACCCGTCGGCCACCCACGCGATTGACAGGGGAAACCCCGGCAAACTGGAGCCGAAGGCAAGCCTGCCTTCATTTCCGGCGTCACCCCATTTGCTGAGCATCTCGGTCATGTCGCCCTCGAGGAGGGGGGTGAGCAGGTCGAATACCACCTGGGGGCTGTACATGGTGCTCGAGAGGGTTAAAAACCTCCGCTCCCTGGTCTGCATCATGGCGGCAGGATTGACGAGGAGGCTGAACACGTCGTCCGTGAAGGCCACGTGGGTTCCGCCGAAGCCCCGACTCTCAACCGTGGGCACGGCCAGGGGGGGCATTTTTTTTATCGGGTCCGCGAACACCAGGGCCGCGGAGAGGAACAGTATGATTGCAAGGGTCTTTTTCATGGTGAATCTCCTTCTATTCCAGACCGAACATGGACTTTATGGCGCTGGTGATGGAATTGTTTTCGTATTTTCCGTCCGGGTCAGAGGCGATCAGGTTGAGGTACGCCGCCAGGGCCACTTCTTCTTTCGTGGCTCCCTCGGTGACACCGACCTTTTTTGGTGATCCCTCTTCCGTCACGGTAAGATTACTGTTCACACCATTGATGCTATCGACACCGGTAAAATCGAACCCGGCCGGCACCATGCTCATGGCAAGAATCATCACGGCCTGGGTCACGTCCGAGGGGGACGCGGCCGCTGCGTAGGGGTCGTTAGCCGCAAACTCGGGAGTGCTGTCCGCGGCGCTGATGGTCGCGCCCGCTATGGCGGCGATGTTCGAGGCCGCGGCGGGGGCGTTCTCTATTAGGTCCGACAGGATGTTGTTGAAGAGCTTGGGGGCATTATCCGCTATGTTGTCGATGTCGGACAGCAGACTCATGGCGCTGTTGACAATTGCCGTCCCCAATCCGGCCTGCTCGATAGCCGCGTCGATGCCCGCCTCCTGGTACTTTGCCCGTTCCGTGCCGCTGGTTTGGCCGATCTTCTTGATAATCGCCTTGGCAAGGGCCTCGGCCAGTTCGGGATTGCCCTCGGCCGCGTCAACCAGGTCTTGCAGGTTATCAAGGGTCAATTCGATTTTGGATGAGTCATACCCCCGCTTCACGCCCCAGGTGGTGCTGAAAAAATCGTCGCACCCGGTGAGCCCAATCACCAAAAACACCCCGGCCAGGGCGAAAAGAATTTTCTGTTTCATCATAAACACTCCTTAACAAAACACTATTGTAAAATTATAACACAGATAATAAGGAAAAACAAGAAAAAGCGGCGTATTGGCGCCAGGCGCATACGCCTGGCGCCTAATCCGTGATGGTCCCGCTGCCCGATTCCGGCGTCAGGTCGCCCACAACAGACCCTCCCGGCCAGTCTGAGCACAGGACCGTGCCGCCGTCCGCTATGGCGAGGGTATGGCCGTTCAGTTTCAGGGTCCAGCCGTAGGGGACCCGCAGGGTTGCGCCCGCCGGGATGGCGAGGCCGGCGTTCAGGGTGATGGTCTTGGCGCTGCCGGCCTCGACCGTAACTTCGTCGCCGGTGATGATGACATCCCCCGCCGTGTTCGGAAGGGCAACGCTAATGTCGTACCCCATCCCATCATACCCCCGCCAGTCAAAGTTATAGCGGTTGATCCAGCCGCCGGCAAACACGATTCCCGTGGAAAGCGCGGGGCGGCTGAATTCGGCGTGTATGATCTGGGAGGCAATGAACACCCCGCCCTTGAGGATAAAGTTGCCGCCGCTGTACACAGCCCGGTAATGGTCATAGCTGCTTTCGCCGATGACCACGCCCCCCAGGAGCGTAATGTCGCCGCCGCCGAAGGCCGCGCCAGGATCCCTCCCCGACGCCAGACTGCCCTCCTGGTTATTTCCGCCGCCCCTGGCGTTGAGGGTCCCCAGGGTGCTGCGGGAACTGGCGTCTGTTCCCGCGTTGGCGCTTGCGGCGCTGTCTATGGTCAGGTTGGTGACATTGAAGGCATAATCTCCACGTGTATAATATTCATTGACAGCAACCGTGTTCTCCCCCTCAAGGAGGAGAGTCACCGCCGCATTGTATCCAGAGAAAGCGGTATACGCACTGCTCCCGTTGGCGCTGCGAATTATGCTCACGTTGCTCAGTTTCACCATGACGGACGCGCCGGGCTCTACCACCACGCGGTTCGATGTGGTGCTGCCGGTGAGGGTCACATTGGCGCCGTTCTGTAAGGTAATCACCCTGTTGCTGAAGGACCAGCGGGGGCCCGAAGAACCAGGACTGCCCACATCGATGGGCGGCGGCGGGTCCACCCACCATGCCCAGTAGGACACCGGCCCCAGGGTCCCCGCGGGTATCTCCGTTATTTCGCTGCCCGTAAAGGACTCGTTGCCGTACCACCCCATGAAGACCTTATCAGCCGCGGAGAGTACGGGGAGCGTATAGGGCAGCGTATTGGCCTGGTAGACCGTGTCGGCGGGGCCGTCCATCCCGTTCAAATGGTAGGTGATGGAATACTCCCCGACGACCGTGAGGGCCGCCCGGAGGCTTTCAGGCTTGTCCGGTTCGGTCAGGGAGACGTAGTAGGTCCCCCAGGGCACGTCGGAGCCGTGGGAGAGGGTGAGAGTTGAGCCTAATGATGACGCCGTGACCCCCGGCGCCAGGGCGTCCCCGCTTGCGGCGGCGTAGACCTTCCAGATCCCCGAAAGGGGCTGGGTCAGGGCGAAGGGGACCGCCGCCATGGCCGTGTCGAGGGTCTTT
>JAISTZ010000195.1 GCA_031272345.1 Spirochaetaceae bacterium
GGCGCCCGGGGGGGGGGCGGCCCGTCCGGGGATCAGCCCCCGGGTGGGGCGCAACCTCCGGGAGGAACGCAGGCGGCTCTCCGGGACGGATGCCGGGGAGGGTCCGGGGCTCGCCCTTACGGTTGTGTGCGGCAGGGACAGGCTGTCGTATGGTGTGCTTTCCCGGCTGGCAAAAAAGACGCCCTCTCTCCTCACCGTGCACGGGTATGTCCGGGACATGCCGGATCTGATCCAAAAAAGCGACTGCGTGGTCACCAAGGCCGGGGCATCCCTAACCATGGAAGTCCTCGCCCTCAGGAAGCCCCTGATTATTTCCACCTACATCCACGGCCAGGAACTGGGGAACGTGCGGTATGTCACCAGGAACGGGGCGGGCTGGTTCATCCAGAAACCCGCGGACATTTACCGGAAGCTCCTCCGGCTGGCACAGGACCCCTCCTGCGCCGCAAGGGCCGCCGAAAACGCCCGGAAGCTGGGGGTGTCCGGCGGGGCCGAAGCTGTGGCGGCCTACATCATGGGCGAAGCGCCGGTGTAACCCCGGGGGACGCGCAGTTTTACGGAAATATTCTTTCTTATAATTCCAAATGCAGACGCAATGTTTCTTCCACTTTTTCCATATCGTCATCACTCAATTGACCAAGACAGCTCTTGAGACGGCTTTTGTCAGCAGCCATAATTTGGTCAGACATTAGTTTGTTGGTTCTTCCACGCACACTCACCAAGACATTGCCAGGGTATATATGCGTCGTATTGCTGGTGAAAGGAACGACGACAACACGGGAGAGCGCCGCATTTGAGGCATCGTTACTCACAATAACCGCCGGCCGTGTTTTTTGCGTCTCGCTTCCTGTCGATGGTTCAAAGTCAACCCACCAAACCTCACCGCGTTTCATCATCCACGCCGCCCATGAGCCCGTTACACCATTCCGCTGCTTGCCTTTCGTATTCCACATCTGCCGCCATTGCCCGATACCCGGCTTCCAATTCAGCTTGGGTATATCCGGTTTTGGATTTCTGCGTCCTAAGAAAATCTGCCAAAAGATCACCTATGGTTCTCTGTTCAACCATAGGTTGAAGCGAGTTATAGAGTGCTTCGTCAACGGTAATCGTCATTTCTCTCAGCATTTACGCCTCCAGTTGCGGCATGGACAGTCTATACCATTTTATTGAATGGCGCAAGAGTCATTTTTAATGGAGGGGCTCCCGGCCTTCCTGTTCAGTGTTTCTGTCAGCGCTATTTTCAGCATAAGAACACCCCCGATAAAAAACGGGAAAATACCGAAGCCCGTAACCGCGGCGGCCTTGCCGAACAGGGGCGGCATCAGGGTGGTGCCGATATAGGCGCTTGCCATTTGCAGGCCGATGATTGCCTGTGAATAGGCGTTGCCGAAGTTGCGGGGCGTTTCATGTATGAGGCTGGGATACATGGGCGCAAACCCCAGGCCCAGCATAAAAATACCCGGAAGGATCGTGCGGTCAAAGGGGAGCGTCAAAACCGCGACTCCGCACAGGGCCGCAATCTGCCCCAGCCGCACCATGCTCCGGTTGTTGAACACCATGGTGAGAAACCCGGAAAGAAAACGCCCCGCGGTGATGCCGCCGTAATACAGGGCGATCCAGCGGGCCGCCGTCTCTTTGGCGATGTTCCGCACCGTCACAAGATAGGTCGCCCCCCACAGGCCGGTGATTGTCTCGACGGCGCAGTAGCAAAAGAAGGCTCCCAAAACCTGTTTCAGCCCGGGAAGCGCGAATATCCTCCGGTACGGCAGCCCCCCGTGTTTGTTGGTCCCGTTGACTTCAGAGCTTGCCCCGTTCGTGCGCCACAGGGGCAGGGAACACAGCAGAACCGCCGCAAGGCACGCCTGGATGATCCCCACGGTGCGGTACCCGAACTTCCACGCCATGCCGTGTGTCAAATAGGCGGACATGATCAGCGGGCCCGCCGACGCCCCCAGGCCCCAGAAACAATGCAGCCAGCTCATGTGTTTCGCCCTGTAGTGCAGGGCCACGTAGTTGTTCAGTGCGGTGTCCACGGACCCGGCGCCCAGCCCCAGGGGCACGGCCCACAGGCACAGCAGCAAAAAACGGCCGGAGAAGGAAAACCCGATGAGGGCGGCGGCGGTCATGGACATGCTCGTCATCGTAACGAGGGCCGTGCCGAAGCGCCGGATGACTCTTTCGCTCAACAAACTTGAAATGACTGTCCCGCCGGCGGTAATCATGGAAATGATGCCGGCGTAATGCAGGGGGACCTTCAGGCCGGTATACATCGAAGGCCACCCCGCCCCAAGGAGGGAATCGGGCAGCCCCAAACCGATGAAGGAAAGATAAATAGTCAGGAGGACCAGTACGCTCACCATTCGCTTGTAAGTTCCAAATTTTCATGCTACCACGGAAGGGAACGCCCTGTCAACTTTGAGGCCAAACCGCGGGCCGCCGCGTTTTCCCCTGGCCGGGCCCTTCATTATGACTTTTTTTGTATTTTTGTCATTTTAAGCTTGATTTTTTTTTCCTTCATGGGTATTTTTGTGCCATGGACAAGACTTTACCAAAAATGATCAAACGTGTGGCATCCGAACATCCGGATATACCCATACAGTATACAAAAATATCCCAGGGTAACTGGGAGAAGGTCACATTCAGGGAGTTCGTAGAACTCATGTTCGACTTCGGCGCGGGCCTCCTCAGCGCGGGCATCAAGCGGGGGGACCACATCGGCCTGATCGCGGATAACCGCAAGGAATGGCTCCAGGCGGACTTCGGCCTCATGGCCATCGGCGCGGTCGACGTGCCCAGGGGCTGCGACGCCACCGAGCGGGAGCTGGAGTTCATCCTGTCGGTCACCGAGTGCAAGACGGTGATCACGGAAAACGCCGCCCAGGTGCGGAAGATTCTGAAGCACAAGGCGGCGTTTCCGGCCCTGGTCCGGCTCATCGTGTTCGACCCGCCGGGGGAGGATGCCGTTGCCGAGGCCGCCGGGGCCGGGGTGGAGGTCTTCACCTTCGCCCAGTTCCTGGAGAAGGGGCGGGCCTTCCGCGCCGCCAGGCCCGGCCTGGTGGAGGCGGAATTCGAGAAGGGCGAAGGGGACGACCTGGCGTGTATCATCTTCACGTCGGGCACCACCGGGGAGCCCAAGGGGGTCATGCTGACCCACAGCAATTTCACCTTCCAGTGCGCGGAGCTCCCCGCCAGGATACACCTCACCCCCGGGGACGTGGGAATCGTGGCCCTTCCGGTGTGGCACGCCTTTGAGCGGGCCTGCGAATACATCATCACCGTGCAGGGCGGGGGAATCGCCTACTCGAAGCCCATCGGCAGCATACTCCTTCCGGACATCGCGGACATGAATCCCTTCGTGTTCCCCGCGGTGCCCAGAATCTTCGAGGCGGTCTACCAGGGGGTCCAGCGGACCATGAAGAAAACCGGCGGGGCGGTCTTCCTGCTCTTCAAGTTTTTTGTGGCCGCCGGAAACCTGCACTCGGTCATCGACCGCAGGCTCTTCAGAAAGACCGCCCGGTTCGGGAACGACCACATCGTGCTTTCGTGGATTCTCCTCGGCATCCCCTGGCTCGTCCTCTCGCCCATAAAGGCCCTGGGGAACGCCCTGGTGTTCAAAAAGGTCCGCGCAAAGTTGGGCAAGAATTTCGCCGTCGGCGTGTCCGGGGGCGGAGCCCTTTCGCCGGACGTGGACGCCTTCTTCTGGACCGCGGGGATCAACGTGGTGGAAGGCTACGGCCTCACGGAAACCGCGCCGGTCGTGTCCGTGCGCTTTGCCCAGGCCCCGGTGTTCGGCACCGTGGGGAGTCCCCTGCCGGGCATAGAGGCGCGGGTGGTGGACTTCGACGGGAACGTCCTCAAGCGGGGCCAAAAGGGCGCCCTCCAGGTGCGGGGCCCCACGGTGATGCGGGGCTACTACAAGCGGGACGATCTCACCGCCAAGGTGATAGACAGGGACGGCTGGTTCGACACCGGGGACATCGCCCTCCTCACGGTGAACAACGAAATCGTCCTCCGGGGGCGCATCAAGGACACGATTGTCCTCCGGGGGGGCGAAAACATCGAGCCCCTGCCCCTGGAGATGAAGATAAACGAGTCCCCCTTCATCGCCCAGTCGGTTGTGGTGGGCCAGGACCAGCGCAGCCTGGGGGTGCTCATCGTGCCGGAAAAGGCCGAGGTCCTCGCCTATGCGGACGAGCACGACATCGGTTTTTCATCCTACGGGGAGCTCCTCGGGAACCGGGAAATCCGGAAGCTCTTTGACCACGAGATTCAAAACGCGATTAATGCAAAGAACGGGTTCAGGCTCTACGAGCGGATCAGTCAATTCGCCCTCTTGAGCGAAGCATTCGAGGTCGGAAAGGAGCTCTCCGCCAAGCAGGAGATTTCCCGGTACAGGATCGCCGAAATTTACGCCAAAGAGATTCGGGGGATGTTCAAAAATTCCTGAAAGCTGTATCATCCAGGCATGGGTGATTCCTTCAGACACCTTGAGGACCGGGAAATCGCGGCCCTCGAGGCGAACAGAAACCGCTCCCCGGACTGGAGCCGCGTATACGTGGCCCGGGGGGCGGCTTTTAACCCCGGCCAGGTCTGGGACAGCGAATTCGCCGGTGTGGTCCGTATCGGCGGCCTTGCGCCGGGGAAGCTCACCTTCCACGACCTCGAGCTCGAAAGCGGAATCTACCGCTCCTACATCGAAGACTGCGACCTCGCAGCGGACGTTTGTGTGCGGAACGTGGGGTACCTCAAAAACTATTCCATCGGACGGGGAGTCATCCTTTTCAACATCCAGGAGATGAGCGCCACCAGGCACAGCAAATTCGGCAACGGCTGGCTCAAGGAGGGGGAGGACGAATCGAACCGCATCTGGATCGGCGTGGCCAACGAGAACGACAAGCGCGCCGTGCTCCCCTTCGAGGGGATGATCACCGCCGACGCCTGGCTCTGGAGCCGCTTCCGGGAGGACCCGGAACTGCTGGGGGCCTTCCTCCGCCTCACCGAGCGGGATAACGACCGCCGCCTGAACACCAGGGGAATCGTGGAGGAGCGGGCGGTGATCAAAAACACGGTCCTCCTCAAGGACGTAAAGGTCGGCGCCTGGGCCTACATCAAGGGGGCGTCGAAACTCAAGAACATGACGATTCTCTCAAGCAGGGAAGAGAGCTCCCAGATAGGGGAAGGGGTGGAGATGGTGAACGGCATCATGGGCTACGGGAGCAAGGTCTTCTACCAGGCCGCGGCGGTGCGGTTCGTCATCGGGCGGAACTGTCAGCTCAAATACGGGGCCCGGCTCCTGAACTCGGTCCTGGGGGACAATTCCACCGTGTCCTGCTGCGAGCTCCTCAACAATCTGATCTTCCCCTTCCACGAGCAGCACCACAACACGTCCTTCCTGATTGCCTGCACGATCATGGGCCAGGCCAACATCGCCGCCGGGGCGACCATCGGGTCGAACCACAATTCCCGGGGCCCCGACGGGGAGATCGTCGCCCGGCGGGGGTTCTGGCCGGGGCTCTGCTCGGACTTCAAGCACAACAGCGTCTTCGCTTCCTTCACCCTGGTCTCCAAGGGCTCCTACCGCCAGGAATTGAACGTCACCTATCCCTTTTCACTTGTGGCGAACGGCCGCGCCGAGGGGGGTGAGGGTGAAGTCGTGATCATCCCGGCCTACTGGTTCATGTACAACATGTTCGCCATCGCCCGGAACCGCTTCAAATACCGGGACAGGGACAAGCGGGCCGTCAAGGTACAGCACATCGAGACCGACCCCCTGGCCCCGGACACGATGCAGGAAACCCTGGCCGCCCTCGGCCGCATCATCGCCCTCACCGCGCTCGAGTTCGGGTGCGGTCTCCAGAGCGCCCAGGACTTCCTGCACCACCACCGGGACTCCCCCCTGGAACTGCGCGACAAGGAGGCCCAGAAAAAATACGGCGCACGAATCCTCAAGGCCCCCAGGGGCTACCAGGAATACCGCAGGATCGTCAAGTATTACGCGGTGCGCACCCTCATGGACTACTGCCCGGAGCGTCCGCTCTCCCCGGCTTTTATCGCTGAGGTGATGGGGATTCCGCTGTTCACGGACTGGGAAAACGCCGGGGGGCAAATCATCCCGGCCCAAAAAATCGCCCTCCTCAAGGACGACATCAAGGCCGGGAAGCTCGTCTCCTGGGAGGATGTCCACGGCTTTTACGACCAATACGAGGCCGAATACCCCCGGTGGAAGGCCCGGCACGCCCTCTTCCTTCTGGAATCCCTCTACGCCCGTCCCGTCGCCGAATTCACCCCGGAGATCTTCGCGGACATCAAGGGCGACGTGCGGGTGGTGTCCCAGGCGATTTACGAGAGCGCCCTTGAATCCCGCCGGAAGGACTACGATGATTTTTTCCGGCGCCTCGTCTACCGCAACGACGCGGAGATGGAGGCCGTGCTCGGCGCCCTCGAATCCGATGATTTCCTCCTGCGTCTCAGGGCCGACACGGAAATGTTTGACCGGAAGCTGGAGCGGTTTCTGTGAGGGGCGGATGCGGAGCGTACGGAACTGGAGGGGCAGATAGAGTTAAACTCTCCCTGGGTAAGGCGGCGGCAGTGGCAGGGCTTTCATACCGTGCCTTTTATGACTTGCTGCGCAGGTACGACGTTCCTGTCGTTACCATGACCGAAGACGATGTCCGCCGGGAAGTGGAGTATGCCCGAAAACATCTGTAAACACCGTGTCATCATCTCAGATACGAGTTGTTTATCAGGGGGGATGTGCAAATTTTTCTTTTTCTCCTTGACTCTTTTCGTTTCTTCCGTGTACAATTATTCCAACACATAATTTGAGGCCCGGAGAGATGCAGAGAGCAGCTTGCCACCCGCAGAACCCAGTATTCCCGCCACACGAGCACCGAGCACCGAGCACCGAGCACCGAGCACCGAGCACCGAGCACCGAGCACCGAGCACCGAGCACCGAGCACCGAGCACCGAGCACCGA
>JAISTZ010000197.1 GCA_031272345.1 Spirochaetaceae bacterium
GAGGTCTCCCACGTGGCCTCGGTGTCCGCGAACAACGATGAAGAAATCGGCAAGATCCTCGCCGAGGCGATCGACCGGGTCGGCAAGGACGGGGTCATCACGGTGGAAGAAGCCAAAACCATGGAAACCACCACCGAGTATGTGGAGGGTATGCAGTTCGACCGGGGGTACATCTCCGCCTACTTCGTCACCGACCGTGACCGGATGGAAGCGGTCTACAACGACCCCCTCATCCTCATCCACGACAAGAAAATCTCCACCATGAAGGACATGCTCCCCTTGCTGGAGAAGGTCGCCCAGTCCGGGAAGCCCCTCATCATCATCTGCGAGGACATGGACGGTGAGGCCCTTGCCACGCTGATTCTGAACAACATGCGGGGCACCCTCAAGACCTGCGCGGTCAAGGCCCCCGGTTTCGGGGACAGGCGGAAGGCCATGCTCGAGGACATCGCGATTCTCACGGGCGGCCAGGTCATCACCGAGGAGCTGGGGCTCAAGCTGGAGAACACCGACCTCAAGCAGCTCGGCACGGCCAAGAGCGTCAAGATCGACAAGGACAACACCACCATCGTGGACGGCGCGGGCAGGAAGAAGGACATCGACGCCAGGGTCTCGGAAATCAAGGCCCAGATCGAGGCGTCCACCAGCGAATACGACACGGAAAAACTCAACGAGCGCCGGGCCAAGCTTGCCGGCGGTGTGGCGGTGATCAGCATCGGCGCGGCCACGGAAGTGGAGATGAAAGAAAAGAAGCACCGGGTAGAGGACGCGCTTTCCGCCACCAGGGCGGCCCTTGAGGAAGGGATCGTCGCTGGGGGCGGGGTGGCCCTGATTCAGGCCGCGGTCGCTTTGGAAAAGGCCGATGTCAGCAAACTTTCTGACGACGCCAAGATCGGGTTCAAGATCGTAAAGCGGGCCCTTGAGGAGCCCATCCGGCAGATCGCGGAGAACGCGGGGGTCGACGGGTCCATCGTGGCGGACAAGGCCAAGGCAGAAAAGAAGGGCGTGGGCTTCGACGCCGCCGCCCTTGAATGGAAGGACATGATCGGCGCGGGCATCATCGACCCCGCCAAGGTCACCCGCTCGGCCCTGCTCAACGCGGCCTCCGTGGCAAGCCTCCTCCTTACAACCGAGTGCTGCATCACGGACCTGCCCGAGAAGAATCCGCCCCCCATGCCCGGTATGCCCGGCGGCGGCGGCATGGACGGTATGTATTAAGTCCATGCCGAGCTACGGTATGGACGGGATGTACTAGTCGTTCTGAACGCCATCCATGGCGTTCAGAACTCTGCGAGTTTTTGCTGCGCAAAAACTCGCGGGAACAAACACGGCCGCCATCCATGGCGGGGCATCCGTGCCGGTTTCCCGAAGGAACACTAAGATGAAGTACGATTTTACCACACAGCCGGAAAGGGGGATCTGGAATTCCTCAAAATGGAAGCAGATGCGGGACCTCAACCCCGCCGTCCCCGCCGGTATTGTGCCCCTTTCCGTTGCGGACATGGAGTTTCCCATGCCCCCGGAAATGCGGGAGGCCCTCCTCGCGTTCACCGACGGCCTGGTCATGCGCTACCCGGTTCCGACGGAGGCCTATTTCGCCGCCTTCGCCGGGTGGTGCGAGCGCCGCCACCACTGGAAGATCCAGAAGGACTGGATAATCCCCATGGACGGGGTGATTCCGGGGTTCTACGCGGCGATTCAGGCCCTCACGGAGCGGGGGGACGGGGTGATCATCATGCCGCCGGTGTACCCGCCCTTCTTCACGGCCGTAAAGGCCGCCGGATGCGGGATTGAAGAAAACACCCTGGTGATTCGCAACGGGCGCTACGAAATCGACTTCGAGGATCTCGAAAAAAAAGCCCGCGCTCCAAAGACCAAGGCCCTGCTCTTTTGCAGCCCCCACAATCCCGTGGGCCGGGTCTGGGAGACGGAGGAGCTCCGCCGGGTGGGCGCAATCTGCGCGGAAAACAACGTCACGGTGATCTCCGACGAGATTCACGCCGACCTGATCCTGCCGGGGCACACCCACCGGGTGTTCCCCACGGTGGACGGGGCCTTCGCCGGCATGTCCATCGTGCTCACCGCGCCGAGCAAGACCTTCAACATCGCGGGGATTCACTGCGCCAATGCGGTGATCCAAAACGAGGGGCTGCGGAACAAATTCAACCGGATCCTGTCCGTAAAGAACGCCTACCACAGCCTGAACCTCTACGCCTACGCGGCCTGCGAGGCGGCCTATTCCCGCTGCGAGCCCTGGCTGGAGGAACTCCTCCTGGTCATCGACGGCAACCGGAAGCTCGCCGAGGACTTCCTGTCCGCGGAAATCCCCCAAATCAAGGTCTTCCCCCTGGAGGGCACCTACCTCCAGTGGTGGGACTGCCGGGGCCTGGGCATGGACTCCGGGGAGCTCAGCCGCTTCTTAACCCAGGAGGCCCTCCTCTTCCTTGACGACGGCCCCATCTTCGGGGAAAGCGGCAGGGGATTCGAGCGGATAAACCTGGCGTGCCCCGCCTCAACCCTCCAGGCCGCCCTTGAACGGCTCAAGGGGGCCCTCAGGAAGCGGGGCCTGGGCAGGGCTTAAAAACGTCCCTGTATCAAAAAGATACGGATATGGGCGTCAAAACAGAATTTGTGTCAAAATGACACACAAGAACGGACTCTTCAATGTGGAGGGCGGAACATCCTCCCCCGGAGAGGGGTGGGATGTTTTAAACGCCTGTTGTGCAACCACTTACCGGCGGCGAAAATTTACAGAAAATCCCGTGTTTTTGCCTGGTTTGGCATGAATCTTGCTACAGTGATGTCAGCATCAGTTGTAAGGAGAATTCATGGCAACCATACGAACAGTTCAACCGTCCGGCCAGGGGAGGGGTGATTCCCTTTCCATGTACCTCAAGGACATCAACAAGATCCCCCTGCTCACCCGGGACGAGGAGACGGATCTCGCCGTGGCAGCTTCCAGGGGCGACGCCGCCGCCAAGAACAGGATCGTCAACGCGAACCTCCGTTTCGTGGTGAATGTGGC
>JAISTZ010000064.1 GCA_031272345.1 Spirochaetaceae bacterium
TCATTTCTTCAAGCGTTTTTATTGCATTTTCCCTGACCATATCATCTTTTATAGACTGTAATTCAATTCGTATTTTTTCAAAAAGCACAGATGTATCTTGTTCTATTTTATTTAAAGAATTATCGGTAGAATTGATATTTATTCGCGCATTACCTTTAAGATTTCCTTTAAGATTTATAGTAGTCGATTTATATCTTTCGTTTGTTATACTACTTTCTCTCCTCACCTTTGCTTCATAATGAGACAAAGAACCTCCGTATGGGTCATTAATAAAACCACGATCCTGGACAACATATACTTCTACTGAACCACTCGGAAGAGGTCTGTAAATTTTATCACCTTCTTCTAATGGTAATTCAATATCGAAAATATATACTGTATTTCCTTGAACAGATGCTTTAACTCTGTCAAAAATTTGCCCATTTTGTTTTTGAATAGATATTTCATCACCAAGCATATCGAAAAACATAGAATTAAAACCTCCTCCGTTTATTCACCATATAATAACACCTTTTTCCTGTGTACCGTACTAAAAAACAAAGGCTTTGCTCTTGCCTCATTGTTTCAGTCATTCTGCCTTTCCTCAATAGAACCTATTCAAATCTTTTACAACAAAAACTCCAGCTACGATCCCCCCATCTTCACGTCTCATTATCCCCGGTATTATTACAAAAGCACCTCTCCATTTATATACGTCGTCGGCTATGTAATTACTTTGATAGACGCCTTCTTTCTCGAGTAAATCATAAAATGCTGATAAATACTTCGAAGCTTCACGGGAAGTAACCCATGCCATTGCTATGCTGCCACTAACAACTACACCATTCTCCACACCAAGAATCATTGTACCTATGTCTGTATCCTTTACAAAGGTAGTTCTATTACCCCTTCGATAACCATTCGGCACAGGTTTCCCCAGGCAATTAATCAGCTCAGCAATCGCTTCTGATTCGTTCTTTTGTGCAAAGACTGGAAGGGCAAGCAGAATCATCAGGCAATAAAAAATATTTTTCCTCATCATATTCATCTCCTATTGATCTCTAACGCCTTACAACACTAACTGCCGTATCCTTCCCGCTTTCCCATTCCTCCCCATCATCCCCGGCACAATCACCTCCTGGGTCAGCACCAGAAATTTCGTCAGTTCCAGGACCTGCTTCTTGTGGGGCTCGGTCAGCGCGGAACAGTACCCCCCTCGTCCTCTTTTTTCATAAAAAGCAAAGAGAATATCGCAGAATGTAATACAAGTACTCTATCTGGGTTGTTCTTCACATAGCGATTTATCTCATCCACCTTTCGTTGTTCATATGTGTATGAACGATTTTTGAAAAACATGGGAATACCGGGAGACATCAAAACGTTTTCATTTATGCAAATTAAGCGTAATGTCTCGTACAAATCCCCAAAAGGATTTTTGCTGTTCTTAACAATATCCAACACTTTTCTGATGTGTTCAATATCAGTTGATTGCGAATTTACCAACACGGGTAATGGTTTTATATCTTCTGGGTCACGGCCTAAACCATCCATGCCTCCCGCAGCAAAAACAACACATGGGATCTGAATAAATAATAATAATGCAAGAACAACTTTCATAAAACCTCCGTATGTAATAATAGTAATATCTTTTTATGGCACATAACATCAAGGTTTGCGGCGTTTTTGAACCGCGATAAGTGAAAATTTCGTAAAAATGCCTAATTTTTTCATACTATCTCCTTTTCTTAACAGAATAGTTCCTTCACATAGTTTGCTATCGGTTCCCACAGTTTTACCTTATCCCCAACTAACTCGAATACTTTTCCGTGGTTTCTTTCTCCAAAGTTACACATTTGGGCAAAATTACCGTAAAAATCATTCGCCGGATCTGTCCTAAGCAAAAATTCTCTTTTCAGAATCTTCCGCTCGGCCAATCCGTTCTTATCAACTAATTCCAGAAAAATACGCAAAATCGTGCTGTTAAATTGCTGTGGATTCTTTTTCCACAAAGGCAGTCTTGTATGAAGCTTATTTATTTCCAGAGCTGCCTGTTTATCGTATTCCATCGTTTACATTCCTTTTGCTACTAAAAATTTCTCTCTCCCATGTCCCGTCCGTTGTACGGTAAACATCGTCCTTCTGTCTTTCCCCATCATCCCCGGCACAATCACCTCCTGGGTCAGCACCAGGAATTTCGTCAGTTCCAGGGCCTGCTTCTTGTGGGGCTCGGTCAGCGCGGAAAAGTCTGTTTTGAGGGACCGCAGCAATGCTTCCTCGTCCTCTTTTTCCACATAACACTCCTTTTAACCTTTATTAGTCCGTTATTATGCACTAAAAAAGTAAAAATGTCAAGGGGTGAACACACGAATTTTTGTGATTTTTGGTATTTTTCTTCACTTTTCATACGGAAATAGAGAAATCACAGCCCCAGACGCTCTTTTATAGAGCACTTTTGATTGCAATAAAAGAGGTTTTTGAGTATCCTCGTGTCCATGGGCGTCGACAGGGCGGTAAATGAGCGTATCAGGCAGGTCAGACAGGCCCTCGGCCTGTCGCAGGTCAAGTTTTCAAAGGGAATTTACCTCAAAAGCAGCGGCTACTACGGCGATTTGGAATTGGGCAAGATCGAAGCCAACCCGCGGATCATCGAGCTCATCGCCGCCATCTACGGGGCGAACAAGCGGTGGATTCTCACCGGGGAGGGGGAGATGTTCGACACCAGGCCGGACCAGCTTTTGGAAGAGATGATGATTTACTTCAACCAGTTGAACCCGGATTTCAAGCGCTATGTGCTTGCCCAGATAAAGAATCTGCTCAGGCTGCAGGCCGGGGAGATGTGAGTGATTTCCTCTTGCGCAGTCTCAAGGTTTATATTATATTATTTCCCTGGAGGCTGTACATGACGGCAACATACCGAATGTCCGCTAATGAGATACCGGACGATTTTCTCAACATTTTGCGGCAGACGTTTCGTAAAGGTGAAGTCGCAATCACGGTGGAAGAGGTCCCGGATGAAACAGACTATCTTTTTTCTTCCAGCGCCAACAAATATGATCTGCTTGAAGCTATTGCCGCCGAAAAACAGGGAACCTGTTATCGCACCATCACGATGGAAGAAGCGGAGTCTTTTGCCCGATGAACCTGCGCTTTCTTACGCAAACAGCGTTTGACGGCGATTTAGGTATAGCGTCCTGCAAATTTCATTATGACACAATAAAATAACACCGCACAAAAGAATCTGCTCAGGCCGCAGGCCGGGGAGATGTGCGTGAATGTCCCTTGGCGTCCGGTTGTCTCCGCCTCGAAATTTTGGGAAGCAGGAGGAGGGGCGCAAGGAGAATCCCGAAGGCAAGGGGCAGACACAGCAGGCTGGACACGTTGAACAGCGCGGCGGCGCCGGTTGTTGCGACGCCGTCGGGCACGGCGTTCCCGGTCAACAGGCCCACGATACTGTAGCTGATCAGACAGGACACCGCCACGGTAACCGCGTAGGGAATCTGGGTGGCCACGTGGCTGATATGATTGCAGACCGCCCCGGTGGAGGACAGAATCGTCGTATCAGAAATGGGCGAGCAGTGGTCCCCAAAAACCGCGCCCCCCATCACCGCGCCCAGGGTTGGAATCGAAAGCTGCGGGGCCGCCTTGTAGCACACCGTAATCGTGATGGGGATAAGAATCCCAAAAGTCCCCCAGGCAGTCCCTGTGGAAAAGGAAATCGCGCAGGCGGCGGCAAACATGATTGCCGGAATCAGCCCCACCGGCAGGGACGACCGTTCCACCAGGGACGCGAGATACGTTCCCGTGTTGAGCATGTCCTTGCACACCGCCGCGATGGTCCAGGCCAGGGTAAGAATCAGAATGGCGGAGACCATGGATTTTACCCCCCTGGTTATGGTGACAAAAAAATCCTTAAAAGAAATCAACCCCCGGGGCACGTACAGGAAAAACACCAGAACCAGGGACGCCAGCCCCCCCAGGGTGAGGGCGCTGTTCGCGTCCGTGTCGACGAAGGCCTCGGCAAGGGTTGTGCCGTCCCCGTTCCACAGTCCCCCGTAAAAGAGCATGGCCGTGACGCACGCCCCCACAAGAAAAACCACCGGCACAATCAGGTCCAAGACCGTGCCCTTGTCCGAAACGCCCATGCCCCTGATTTTGCGGCGGGGTCCCGGCCCGGCCCCGTAGAGGAGACCGCCCCGGGCGGCCCGCTCTTCCGCCTTCCGCATGGGCCCGAAGTCGGCGTTGTTCCGCAGCCCCATCCACAGGACCATAAAACTCGTAAGAAGGGCGTACAGGTTGAAGGGAATCGACAGGATAAAGGCCTGCATCCCGCTGATTCCCGCCTCAGCCGGAAAATAGCCCGCCGCGGCCGCGGCCCAGGACGAAATCGGCGCGATGACGCAGACCGGCGCCGCGGTGGAATCAATGAAGTAGGCCAGTTTTTCCCTGGAAATCCGGCGCCGGTCCGTCACGGGCCGCATCACCGTGCCGATGGTGAGGCAGTTGAAATAGTCGTCGATGAAGATGATCATGCCCAAAAGCGCCGTAACCAGGGACACGCTCCGTTTGGTGGAGAGCTTTGCCGCGGCCCACGTGCCGTAGGCCCTGGCCCCGCCCGCCCGGGCAATCAGCGCCACCAGCGCTCCCAGGAGGCACAGAAAGATCACCATGGCGGCATTTTTTTCCACACTCCCCACAAGGGTTTCTACGATGACCGGGAAAAACCAGTGTATCCCCAGCCCCGTCTTGACCACATAGACACCAACACCGGAAAAAATGCCCAGGATCAGACTGAAGAGGACCTTTTTTGTAAGAAGCGCCAGACCGATTGCCAGCAAGGGCGGCATGACAGACAAAACACCGGCGTCAATCGGCGCCATAAACGACCTCCCGCACTGAGCCAAAACGCCATGGACGGCGGCGACACGGATGTTGCCCCCAGACCACGCCGCGACGTTTTGCGCAGCAAAACTCGCAGAGCCAAAACGCCATGGATGGTGGCAACATGGATGTTGCCCCCAGACCAAGCCGCGACGTTTTGCGCAGCAAAACTCGCAGAGCGGGAGCGCCATGGAGGGCGCTCCCGCGACCTGCCGCCAGAGGGAATTGAACCCTCGACACAAGGATTTTCAGTCCTTTGCTCTACCGACTGAGCTACAGCGGCGCTTTTTTTCAGAATATCAGGGCAAAAAAAAAGTGTCAAGCCGGGGACGGGAAAAAAGTGAAAAATTCGGTTTTTCCGGCTGGGAACCCCTGTCAGCTTTTGAAGATGACCCAGGTGGCCCCGGAGCCGCCGTCCCTGGCGGAGGGGTGCCCGTGTTCCCCAAGCCGGGGGTGTTTTTCTATAAACGAGCGCACCACGTCACCGAGCACGGGCTCCGTGCCCGAGTGGTTGCCCTTGCCGTGGACAATCATGGCCTTTTGCACCTCCCGCCTAATACAGTCGCTGGTGAAGTCCTCCAGCTTTTGCAGGGCCTCGTCCCGGGTAAGACCGTGGAGGTCGCAGGTTGCCTGGGGCCGCATCCGCCTGACCCGCTGCCGCTCCGCAAAGGCCTCCTCCCTGGACAAGCCGGCCTCCTCCTGGGCCAGACTGTCCTTATCGACAGCGCCGTACCTGCGGAGCCAGAGATCCATGGGATTCACCTTGGAAGCGGACTCCTCGTCCTGGACGCCTGGGACGCTCTTTTTTTGTGAATAGCCGCCGGTTTCCCATTGATGTAAAATATCGCCAAAATCCATGTTATTCCCTCCCCTGGGGACACGATGAAAAACTTAGAGCCCCAGGCTGAAGGCGTTGCGGATGAACGAGTCACCGGCGCTGCTCCCCGAACCGGGTGAGGGGGATTCTACCACGTTTTGGGCCTCCCGTGCAAGCACATCGAGCACAATGCCGGAGAGCTTCACGGATTTCCGTTCCCCCGAAGGCGCGACGGCCTCGGCGGTGAAGGCGGGCAGCTCAATCGCCCCGGAAGCCAGGGGAATCCACTGGAACCGGAAGGAGTCCCCCCGGCGGCCCGTCTGCCGGAGGAGGGAGTCCGGCCTGAGGGACCAGTCGAGGCTGAGGATTTCCGCCGCGTTCTTTAAGGTGACCGAAAAAAACGCGCCCTCCCCTTCCCGGAATATCCGGGGACCCTCGAATTCCAGGGTGATTTCAGGCATGGGGTCAACCTGGATGATCACGGGCTCAAAGACCGCCCGGCGGCGGAGCCCCCCCACCGTGACCGTGATGGGTCCGGGCGCGGCCCGCCCGGCTTCCACCGCGCGGAAGGAGAGGGAGATGATGACGGCGGGTTTTCCGTCCATCCGGGTCTGACGCTGGTACCGGGAAAGGAGCGGGAACAGCGCGTCCGAGGGCTCCTCCAGGTCAACCTGGGAGGGCAGGACCTCCGGGATGATCAGGGTGTAGGAGGGGGACTCGCCCAAAAAATATGTCCCCCTTTCCGGCCTGAACCGCAGGTCCCCGGCCCCGGATTGGGGAGCCCCAGGAACCACCGCCCCAAGGAGGACCGCCAGGGCAAGGGCGCGGACAGCTCCCCAGGGGGACCGGGGGGTCAATAATCGAGGACAGATGAGGGTTGCTGTTCCTGTTGACTGTTCTTCCATTGGTTTGAATCCATTTCGCGGAGGAGCGGAAAAAGCGCGTCCTCAACCGAGGGGGAGCTTTTTTTTCCCCCAGGGAGGACCTCGGACTTTGCCTGCCCGGCGGCCCGGGCGGTCATTGTGCGGGAAAGCTCCAGGTTTATCTTTGCGTCAACCCGCGCGGAATCGGCCTTGAGTGCCTGGACGAAAAATTCCGAGGCCGCCCTGTAGTCACCCTGGCGGAAGGCGAGAATCCCCGCATTGTATGCCGCGGCAAAGCGAATCTCCTGGGGCGCGTCCTCCGGGAAGGCCGAGAGATTCTCCAGGGCAGCCGCGTATTTTTGCTGGGCCAGGTAGGTGACCCCCAGGCCGTAGCGGGCGTACCCCGAAAGGAGCGCGTCCCCCGCCGGGTTGTCCCCCGTGAGGGCCCTGTCCCGCGCGGCAAGGAAGAGCTCCTCCGCCCTGTCGTAGTTCCCCCGGCGCCACTGGTACACCCCGGCAAAGATTTTTGCCCCGCCGGAAAGCGAACAGGAACCGAGGAGTCCCCCAAGGACAACCGGCGCGAGGAAGGACAGCATTGACCGCAGGGAAGGCAAGGAAGCCATGGGACAATACAACACCAAGGGGCGGCTAAAGTCAAGGGCGCGGACCCCGGGGCGATTCGTTCCGGGGGGCTCATTGTAGGGGGTTGACTGTTTTTCATCCACGGTATACGTTTCCATTATGAAGAACGAAAATTCAAATATTGTGGCCTTCCCAAAGGGGGAAACAAAAAAAAGGCCGAGGTTTTCATTACTGTGGATCGGGTCCGTCGCGGTGTTCATCCTTGCGGCGGCGTCCTTCGTTTTTATCCCGTCGATCCGGGCCGGAAGCGGGCGGGGCGGGGACATCGAGCCCTTCGGGTACTACAACAAAAAGCCGATTGCGCTCACTCCGGGTTCATTTTTTGCCCGCCAGGTTGAACGCTTTCAGGAAGAATACCGCGCCCAGGGCATATCCCCCAGCGATTCCACCTTCCAGATATTCCAGTCCGCCTTTAACTCCAGCGTACTCAACGAAGCCTTTTCATACGCCGTAGGAAAAAGCGGGTACATCGTGCCGGAAGCCGCCGTGGACAGGGCGATGATTCCCTATTTCCGGGACGAATCCGGGGCCTATTCCCCAAAGCTGTTCAACGCCGCAAGCCAGTCCTCCAAGCTGGAGCTCCGCAAGGCCCTGTCCGAGAACCTGGTGTACATGCGGTACTACGAGGACCTCTTCGGCACGTCGGAGAACGTGTCCGGGAGCCCCCTCTACGGCAGAAAGAGCGCCGCAAAGGAAGCGGAATTCCTCCAGGCCCTGGCGGCGAAGGAGCGGGGGTTCCAATTGGCGGCCTTCGACATCTCCGGCTATCCCAAAAGCGAGGCCGCGGCCTTTGGAAGAGAGCACAGCGATCTCTTCGCCAAATATGACTTTTCCGTCATCACGGTCAACACCGAGGACGAGGCGAAAAAGCTCCTTCGGCAAATCAACAACGGGGAAATCATCTTTGAGGACGGGGTAAAGAATCTGTCCGCCAAATATTATTCCGGGGAGGACGGCAAACTCACCTCGTCCTACTACTATCAAATCAAGAACCTGATTGCCGCGGAGGACTCCCTGGGGGCGGTCATCGCCCTGGAAGCGGGGGGGATCTCGGAGGCGGTGCAGACCACCAGCGGCTATTCGATCTTCCGCTGCGATTCCCCGGCGGTTCAGAGCGACTTTGAAGCGGACGATGTCATCGAGGGAGTCCAGAGCTACCTGAAATCCTACGAGCGGGGGGTCATCGAGGAGTATTATTCCAACATCGCCAAGGACTTCGCCGCGGCTGCGGCCAGGGACGGCTTCGAGGCGGCCTGCGCCGAGTTCAACACCAAGGCCGTGGAGGTGTCCCCCTTCCCCCTCAACTACGGCAATGCGGGGTTTTACAGCGGCGTCCCGGTTTCCTCGGTGGCCCAGCTTTCCGGGGCGGAGACCAACGAAAATTTTCTCAGGACAGCCTTTTCCCTCAAGGAGGGTGAAATTTCCTCCCCCCTGGTGCTCGGAAATAACGTGCTCGTCCTCAAGCTCACCGAGGAGAAGGACGTTGACGTGAGTACCAACATCGCCCGGTATCTGCTGCCGGATTATTCCCTCCGGTTCGACCAAACCGCGGTGCAGACCGCGATTCTGGCGGACAAGGGGCTGAAAAATGACTTCTTCACGGTCTTCTTCAAATACTACGGGGCGAACTAGCGGCTGCCGTGGGCGGTTTTGCGGATGATTCTTTGGAGCCCCTTCTCATCAGCGCCGGGGAGGGGTTCACCGTTTCGTACAGGGGACGCCTGCTCTATTCCGGCCGCGACCCGGGCCGGGCCGTGCTCCGGGCCGTGGAGGGCCTCCAGGCGCGGGAGGGCGACCTGGTCCTGTGTTTTTCCCCCCTCCTCTGCCGCGGAATCCCTGAGCTCGCCGCAAAGCTCCCCCCCTCCTCGGCCCTCCTCCTCGTCGAAGCGGACCCGGCCCTTTTTGACTTCACCCTTGCCCACTGCCCCTCCCCCGTCCGGGACGACGGGCGGGTCTTCCTGCTCCCCCCCGGGGCCGTAAACACGGGCCTCCGCTGGCTGGAGCAAAAACGCGCCGGGGATTTCTGGGGCAAGCCCTTCCCCCCGCCGGGGACATTCAGGCGGGTCCTGCGGCTGGACTGCTCCGGCGGCGCGGGTCTTTCCCCGTCCCTCTACGACAGCATAGAGCGGGCCTTCGCCCAGGGGGTCTCCCAGTTCTGGAAGAACCGGGCAACCCTCATGCGCCTGGGCAGACTCTTTTGCCGCAACCTCTTTTTGAACCTCCCCTCCCTGCCGTCAGCCCGTGCCCTGGGGGAACGAACCCTCCGCCGGCCCATCCTGGTTGCGGGCTCAGGGCCGTCCCTGGACACAACCCTCACCCTGCCCCCGGCTCTTTTAAAAGCCCTTTTCATCATCGCCGTGGACACGGCCCTCCCGGCCTTCCTTGCCAGGGGCATACGGCCCGACCTGGCGGCGCAGGTGGAGGCCCAGGCTGCCATAGAAGCGGCGTACATCGGCGCGCCTGACCTGCCCGTCGCGGCGGACCTCCTTTCCCGCAGGCGGCGGGCGGACTATTACTTCTTTTCAGCCTTCACCGCCGCGTCCTTCGTGGACCGGCTGGGGGACGCGGGGTTACTGCCCGTGGAAATCCCCCCCCTGGGCTCGGTGGCCCTTGCCGCGGTGGACCTTGCCCTGCGCCTCCGCCGGGAGGGGACCCCCGTGTTCGTCTCCGGGATGGACTTCTCCTTCCCCCCGGGGAGGACCCACTGCAAGGGGAGCCCGGCCCACACGTCGCGCCTCCTGGGATGGACCCGCCTTTCCGGGGAGGGGGACTTTTCCGCCGCCTTCAGGGACGGCGCGGGCCGGGCGGACACCAAAGACGGGTCCCGGGCAATCACCGACCCGGCCCTCCTGGGATACCGCGACCTCTTCGCGGCCCGGTTCGGAAACACCCCGGCCCTCTTCGACGCGGGGGAAGGGGGCCTCCCCCTGGGCATCCCGCGGGTAACCACCGAAGCCCTCGCCGGGTACGCCGGGGCCGTCCTTGCCGGCGGGGACAACCTCGCGGCGGGCGCCGGTGTTGAGACCGGGGGAGCCTCCCCTGGGGCCGGAACGGACCCCCGGCGGCCCTCACCGGAAGCCGTCTCCGCCTTCCTTGCGGGAGAGCGGGACGCCCTCGTGGAGCTGCGGGGCCTCCTCCGGGGAGAGGGCGACCTTGCCGGGGCGGAGCGGGAGCGGCGGGTCCTCTCCCTCCTGGAGGAGCGGGAATACCTCTACCTGCATTTCCCCGACGGCTACCGGGTGTCCCCTTCCCCGTCATTCCTGAAACGGGCGCGGGCTGAAATCGACTTTTTCCTGAAATACATCGGCCTGGCCCTGAAAAGCACGGTTTCAGGGGCGCTTTAGGGGAAAAAAGATTCTTTTTTGTAGAAAATTACCCCCCACTTATGGTATAATGGTTTTAAAACAGGATGAACAGACGAGATTTTCCCAAAATCCATTTCTATGATCAGGAGTTTGTTGATATTTACGATAAAACCTGGACCTGGCTCCAGGACTACTGCATGGACCCCATAACCGGCGAGCCCATGCCGGAGGGGCTCTTTCTGTATCCGGTGAACGGTCAGTTCATAATCGACCAGTTCGAGACGATTTTTTCGTCATTTTTTTTGGTCTATTCCAACAGGAATTACGCGGCCAACCAGAACCTCGACTATTTCTACAGCCACCAGGAAGAAAACGGGGCCATCCGCTGGAAATACGACATCCACACGGGGGAACCCGTTTTTGACCAAACCAACCCGGAGGGGGTGGGGCTTCCGCTCTTTGCCTGGGCGGAATTCAACCTCTTCCACAAGTCCGCCAACAAGCGCCGCATAAAAGAAGTCCTGCCCAACCTCAAGCGGTACATGGACTGGATCGATTCCACCTTTAAGGCGGAAAACGGTCTCTACATGGCGCCCTTCCAGGCGTCCACCATGTTCAATGCGCCCAGGGATGGAACCTGCTACCCCGTGGACTTCAATTCGGCCCTGGCGGTGAACGCCCTGTTCATGGCAGCCCTGGGGGACATCCTGAACGACAAGGACCTGATGTTCCAGTACAAGCGCCAGTATTTCTCCCTCAAGACCCGTATCAATTCCCTCATGTGGTCCCCGGCCACGGGGTTTTATCACGACCTGGACACCGAGGGCAGCCAGTTGCCGGTAAAGACGATCGCCGGGTTCTGGCCACTCCTGGCGGAAATCCCCAACGAGGAGCGGGCCGAGGCGCTGATCGCCCACTTAACCAACCCGGCCACCTTCGGGGCGGAACACCCCTTCCCAACCCTTTCGGCAGACTCCTTCGGCTTCAGTGAAGACGGGGAGGGTTTCCTGGGCTCCGTGTATCCCCCCTTCACCTTTGTGGTCATCAAGGGGCTTGAACGGTACGAGCGCTTCGATTTGGCGCGGGAATGTGCCATACGTCACCTCTACCTGCTCCTGGACTCCCTCTTTCCCCAGTCCAAGGAGGAACAGGGTGACCTCTGGGAGGCCTACAAACCCTGCAAGGCGGGCCGCGCCGTCATGGCCGGGAACCCGGACTTTCCCAGACGGAAGTACCTCTTCTACACGGGGCTCTCAACGGTCTCTTTAATGATAGAAAATGTGATCGGCCTCAGCATCAGTCTGCCCCGCAAAACCGTGGACTGGACTATCCCCAACCTGGAAATCATGGGCATAGAAAACCTCTCCCTCAAGCGGAACATGATCACGATTCTTTCCAACAAGAGCGTCCGGGGGTGGGAGATCCAGATGGAAAGCGAGAAGCTCTACTACTTCACCATAAATATCCTGGGGCAAAAGAAAAAGACCCTGCCGATCCCCTCGGGCAAGTGTTCCATGCTCATAGATAAATTGTAATCAGAAGTTCCGGCTCTGGCGCGGGACGCCTTTTAGTGCTAGAATCCGCCCATGGCTGTGCTGTTCGCCCTGACGGGGCCCATTGCGGCGGGAAAAAATGCCGCCTCCGATATTCTTGCCCGGCATGGTTTTGCCTGCATCGACGCGGACGCCCTGGTTCACGTCATCATCGAGGAGAAGAAGGAGGAGATCCTCTCGGCCTTTCTGCCCCTGGCCCGGGAGGGGGGGGTGGAGCTCCTCCGGGAGGGCAAAATCGACCGCAGAGCCCTGGGGAGTGTGCTCTTCAAAAATCCCCAGGCCCTGGCGGCCCAGGAGGCCATCGTCCACCCGGAGGTGAGCAGAAAGACCGGGGAATTCATCGCCGCCAACGGGGATAAACCGGTGGTGATAAACGCCACGGTCCTCTACAAGACCCCGGACCTCCTTGGGCGCTGCTGCTGTGTGCTCTTCGTGGACGCCCCAAAAATCACCCGGTTTTTCCGCATCCGCAGGCGGAACGGACTGCCGGCCCGTCAAATTTTGGAGAGAATCCGCTCCCAAAACGCAATCTTTTCTCAATATATGAAATCCCATGCCGATATTTATAGGGTATGGAATAGCGGAAGTTTGTCCGCCCTGGAAAAAAAAATCGGCATATTCCTCGCCGGGTGCGAAGAAAAAGGATATTTGCAATGGAAGAAAAGCGGATTTTATGGATAGCCGCTGCGGTCGGCATGTTCCTGCTCGTGGTGATCGGGGCGGCGCTCATACTGTACACCCCGGGCAAGGAGGACGAACCGGCTGTGGCCTCGTCACCCTTTAACGGCACCATCTGGATGGGAGGCGACGCCGAAACGGCGAACGGCGCCCATGCCCAGACAGCCCAATCCGGCGCGGCAACGGCGGAAACACCCCAGGCGGTCCAGCCCTATCAGCCCGGTCAGTCGGCCCAGCCCTACCAGCTCTTCCCGTACACCCAGCCCGGGCAGTCGGCCCAGGCGGTTCAGCCCTACCAGCCCGGCCAGGCGGCCCAACCGTACCAACCCGGTCAGCCCGGACAGTCTGCCCAGGCGGCCCAGCCCTATCAGCCCGGCCAGGCCTTTCCGCCCATCCAGCTATTCCAGACCTTCCCGCCCGCCCAGCCCGCTCCCGCAACGGCCCAGGCCCAGGTGACCGTCGGTCAGACCGGGGATTCACCCCAGGGGGCAGGCGCCAAGGCCGTAACCATCTATGCGGACAGCACGAATATCTATACCGAAAGGGTTGATTTGAACAACCCGAGGATTTCCCAGGAAAGCGCGCCCCAGCCCGTGAAGCCCGAAAACGCGGCGGCCAGGGATGCCCTGGCCCAGGGCAGACAGGCCGGCCCCAAGGCCCCTTCCTCGGCGTCCAAGGCCAGGGCTGCGGCGGCCCAGGCTGAAGCGGAAAAGACCCGCGCCGTGGCGGCGTCCATCCCCAAGGCGAAACCCGTTGCCCAGGGGAGCCAGTTCTGGGTGCAGACAGCCGCATACACCACAAGAAAATACGCTGACAACGCCAGGGAAGCCCTGTCGTCCAACAAGATACCCTGCGAGGTCTTTACCCACGCGGATTCCAGGGGCAAGGTCTACTACCGTGTCCGGGTGGGGCCCTATTCCACCAAGAGCGAGGCCGAATACTGGCAGAGCCGGATCGCCCAGATAGAGCAGTTTTCCAGGACCCAAAGCTTTGTCACCAACGCCGCGGCAAAGTCGAACTAGGGCGGGGCAAGATTCCCTGAGCCGTCTATTCTGAATCGAAATTTATCAGGGTGACCACCGGGGTTGGTTTGAGGGCTTCCTCGTAGTGCAGGAAGGGGAGCCCGATGACCCCCAGGAAACCCGCAACCGTCCCCCCGGCATCTTCTATGAGTGACCGCGCCGCCGTGAGGGTGCCCCCGGTGGCGATGAGGTCGTCGACCAGCATGACCCGCGCTCCCTCCCGTATATCCGCCCGGTGCACTTCGATTTCCTCCACGCCGTATTCAAGGGCGTATTTTTTGGAGAGGGTCCTTCCGGGCAGCTTGCCCTTCTTCCGCACGAGGATGAGGGGGACTCCAAGCTTTGCCGCGATTGCCCCGGCAAAGACGAAACCCCGTGCTTCCACCCCGGCGACCGCGTCGGCCCCGGCGGCCTTGCAGGTTTTTGCCATCTCCCGGACGCAGAAGGAGAACACCCTGGGCGCGATGAGCACGCCGGTTATGTCGTAGAAGAGGACCCCCGGTTTGGGGAAGCCGGGAATCCGGCGGATCGCCCTGTCCAGGGCCTCAAGGTTCGTCATGGCTCAACCCTACCGGAAGAAGGCGTCCCCGTCAAGCTGCCCGAGTTTTTCATCGTGCCCCTCCTTGACAGGGGTTTCCGGTTTTTCTACAATAATCCCATCATCATTTATGAGGAGAAAAAAACACAATGATTAAAGTTGGAATCAACGGCTTCGGCCGCATCGGGCGCATGGTTTTCCGTGCGGCATTCGCTAATTTTGACGACATCGAAGTCGTCGGCATCAACGACCTCCTTGAACCGGCGTATCTGGCGTACATGCTTCAGTACGATTCGGTCCACGGCAGATTTAAAGGCTCGGCTTCCGTCGACGGCACTACCCTCATCGTCACGTCGGAGAACGGCAAAAAAACCTGGAAGTGCCGCCTTACGGCAGAAAAGGACCCCTCCGCCCTCAAGTGGGGAGACGTGGGGGCCCAGGTCGCGGTGGAATCCACCGGGCTCTTCCTCTCCAAGGACAAGGCCGAGGGGCACCTCAAGGCCGGGGCAAAGAAGGTGATTTTGTCCGCCCCCTCCAAGGACGACACCCCCATGTTCGTCTACGGGGTCAACAGCGGCAGCTACAAGGGGGAGGCCATCATTTCCAACGCCTCCTGCACCACGAACTGCCTTGCCCCGCTGGCAAAGGTCGTCCACGACAAATTCGGCATCAAGCGCGGGCTTATGACCACGATCCACGCGGCCACGGCCACCCAGAAGACCGTCGACGGGCCCTCCAACAAGGACTGGCGGGGCGGACGGGGCATCCTGGAGAACATCATCCCCTCGTCCACGGGGGCGGCAAAAGCTGTGGGCAAGGTGCTTCCCTCACTGAACGGCAAGCTCACGGGCATGTCCATGCGTATCCCCGCATCGGACGTGTCCGTGGTAGACCTTACGGCGGAGCTCGAAAAGGCCGCAACCTACGACGAAATTTGCGCCGCCATGAAGACCGCCTCGGAGACAAACCTCAAGGGCATCCTGGGGTACACGGAGGACTCGGTGGTTTCTACGGATTTCCGGGGCTGCCCCCTCACGTCGATCTTTGACGCAAAGGCCGGAATCGCCCTGGATCCCACCTTCGTCAAGCTCGTCGCCTGGTACGACAACGAATGGGGCTATTCAAACAAGCTCCTCGAGATGGTCAGGGTGGCGGCAAAATAAGCGCCCCATGAAGGACACACGGTTAGACGCCTTGGCGGACGTTCTGGTGAACTACTCCGTCAAGGCCCGCCCGGGAGAGCGGGTGCTGATTCAATCGAACAACCCGGAGCCGCCCTTTGTGCGCGCCCTCATCCGCTCGGTGTACCGCGCCGGGGCCCTCCCCTTCGTGCGGATAACGGACGCCACGGTGGAGCGGGAGCTGCTCCTTTCCGCCACGGAGGCGCACCTGGCCCTCCGCGCGCAAAACGAGCTCGCCGAAATGCGGGAGATGGACTGCTACATCGGCTTCACGGCCATGCGGAATCTCACGGCCCTTGCGGACGTGCCCCAGGAAAAGACGGACCTGCTCGCCCGGTTCTACCACCAGCCCCTGAACGAGGTCAGGCTGGGCAAACGCTGGGTGGTCCTGCGGTATCCCACCGCCGCCATGGCCCAGTTGTCCGGCATGAGCGAGGAGGGCTTCGAGGACTTCTTCTTCAAGGTCTGCACTCTGGACTGGCAGAAATTTTCCCGCGCCATGGACCCCCTCAAGGCCCTGATGGACAGGACGGACCGGGTGCGGATTGTTTCGCCGGGCACGGACCTCTCGTTTTCAATCAAGGGGATGGGCTCGGTAAAATGCGACGGCGAAAAAAACATCCCCGACGGGGAGGTCTACACCGCCCCGGTGCGGGACAGCGTCAACGGCGCCATCACCTACAACACCCCGTCCCTTCACGGGGGCTTTGTGTTCGAGGGCATCACCTTCACCTTTAAGGACGGAAAAATCGTCAAGGCCGCGGCAAACGACACGGACCGGCTCAACAGGGTCCTCGACACGGACGGGGGCGCCCGGTACGTGGGGGAATTTTCCCTGGGCCTCCATCCCCTCATCCTCAAGCCCATGAAGGAGACCCTCTTCGACGAAAAAATCGCCGGGTCCCTCCACCTTACCCCGGGCAACGCCTACGATGACTGCGACAACGGCAACCGCTCGGCCATCCACTGGGACCTGGTGCTGATTCAGCGGCCCGAAACCGGGGGCGGGGAAATCTACTTTGATTCAAAGCTGGTGCGGAAGGACGGAAAATTCGTGCTGCCGGAACTGGCGGCCCTGAACCCTTAATCCGCAAGCGCCATGATGCCAGAGGTTTTCAGGCGCCGCTCACGTTCGTCCCAGGCCATGCCGTTTACAGGACGAAATTCCGCCAACTGAGACAATGTAAGTTTCGGGCAGTCATCGTCATACACTTGGGGCAGTCTTTCGGCCTCCTCAAGCATCGCCATTTCTTCCGGGGTTAACCCGGTACCAACCGGCCGCCTGTAAATCTCTATAGCCATAGTATAACCTCCGTTCCTCCGGGTCCGCTAACCGGAGGGAAATAATATGGGGTATGTCGCCCCCGTCCGTATAAACCGTAAACAAGACTCTTCCCGCAAGCGCCGCAATGTCCTTCACGGCATCACTATATACCAAATTTCTGCCGTCTGGGGGCGAAAATCAGGAAAAAAAACATTTTTTCTGGATTTTTTCTATAATTGGGGTATAATTAAACCATGAAACGGCGCGTGATTATTTTAACCACAACCATCCTTGCAGCGGTTGTTTTGCTGTGCGGATGCCCCCAGACGCCCTCCGGAGAAGGAAGCAACCCCTATGGCTCGGAAACCACCCAAACCAAGAACGTAACCCTTGCGGCAAACGAAACGCTCTATCTGGTAAGGGTGAACCCCTCGTCCACTACGGTGCCCCATGCATACACCGGCACGACGGCATCCGGCTCCCAGGCCGCGTACATGCAAGGTTCGCGCTCCGTGTTCCAGCAAAACCTTGGGGCGGAAGAAGACGCGCCGGTCATAAGGCCCCACAGAGCTTCCCAGGAGTTCAACGCCAACCCGCCGCGGTTTGCGGAAATCCAGGACGGACGCAGCCGCTCCGTGCTCGGCGAGAACCACGGTTATGCCGCGTGTGCTGTTGGAGATACCGGGCAATTCTGGGTTGAGAACAGCGCAAAAGTGATGGTACAAAAAAATGCGACACTGAAGGTACGAAGCACCTGGGCAAAGATCTGGGTGGCGGACGATAATTTTGATGATGCCTCCAACGTAAACGATGACAACAAAATCACCGCACTCCAGGCCGATGACCTGGCCGAAAAATTTGACCTGATTTACCCCATAGAAACAGCCTTTTTCGGCACGGAAATGCGCAAGGCCAGCGCAAACACACCAAATCCTGCTGACGTGAAGGGGATTGACGGGGACGACAGGATTCAGATTCTCGTCTACGACATTGACGATGATTACCCGTCAAACCAAAGCGGCGGCACCTTTGGTTATTTCTGGGGAAAGGACGAGTATACCCAGGCTCAACTTGATTCAGGGGGAGCCTCGGCCTACAAATCCAATGAGGCGGAAATATTTTACCTTGACGCGCATTTTCTGGACAAATACCCTGAAACGATGTACTCAACCCTGGTGCACGAATTCCAGCACATGATTCATTTTAACAGGAAAACCCTGCGGCTGGGCAGGAATTCCGAAACCTGGTACAACGAGATGCTCTCCATGCTGGCGGAGGACATGATTTCCCCCCTCATCGAAGTTGGGGCGGACAATAGCGGCCATCCAATAAACATGCGGATTCCCACGTTCAATGTCTACTACATCTGCGGTCTTACCTCATGGCTTAGCGGCAATGCTGCTGTCTACTCGTATTCCGTTGCCTACGCCTTTGGGGCCTATCTGGCGCGGAACTACGGCGGCGCGGCCTTCGTCAAGGACATGTTTGACAACGACGAGGTCAACCAGGCATCAATCACCGCCGCGCTTGCCGGCCAAAGTGTTGACCCCAGGGTGGACAGTTTTGAGGACGCGCTTCTACGGTTTCCGGAGGCGTTGTTGAACAACACAACATCGGGAATCACCTTCAATAAAACCGTGAATTATTCCATGAATGTTCCCACCGTCGGCTCTACGAACTACAATTTTGCGGCCTTTAATATTTATGACAACAACTACAAAGTTAGTGACGGGGTTTTTAACGCTTTGGACATTTCTAAGGGCAGTTATACAAACGGCCCGCTGTTTGGACTTTACCTTACATCCGGTATGCCTCCGGCTTCAATGAATATCCAGGCGTTTCTGCCGGGACAATCCAGCGTGACCTACACCCAGTGGACCAATTCGCCGGTGAAATTTCGGTGGTACGTCAAAAAAGCGGACGGGACGGTGACGCAAAAATGAGGGGCCGAATCATCGCGGCGGCGTTTCTGTGCCTCTCCCTTGGGCGCGCCACTTCCGGGGCGCAAACCCTGGTGGGCTCGGTGCGGGTGTACGGCAGTGAGCCCCACACCTACGTGGCCATCGTGAGCGAGGCGGACGGCAGGGTTTACGCCGTGGAAGGCCCAAAGGCAGAGGATTTGCGGCGCCTCCAGGGGCAGCGTCTGGAATTCACCGTAAAAATCCTTCCCCAAAAACCAGCCTACCCCCCCGGCTTGGACGGCGCTGCGGAACTCATCTCATGGAAAGCGGCGGAGTAATCCCCCTTTCCCCCCGTGGTGCCAGGCACATGCGCCTGGCACCATCCAGCCCACGATTGACTCCGGCGGCCCCTCCGCGCTATACTTGTCCCATGGTTTACACAGACACCAGGGATTCTTCCGTCAACATTAGTTTCCGGGACGCCGTCATGGAGGGGATGAGCGCAAAAACCGGGGGCCTCTACGTGCCCCGCTCCTATCCCCGGCTTCCGGAATCGTTCCTTGGGGGCGCGCCGGCGTTCACCAACATCGCCTGCGAAGGGGCAAAACTCTTTACGGGCAGCGAGATACCGGACGCCGACCTTGAGCGGCTTATCCGGGACGCATACCCCTTTGACGCGCCCGTGGTGGAACTCGCCCCGGAGACCTGGGTGCTGGAACTTTTCCACGGCCCAACCTGCGCGTTCAAGGACTTCGGTGCCCGGTTCATGGCGCGGGTGATGTCCTACTTCAACAGGGACCAAAAAGGGACCCTCCACATCCTGGTCGCCACCTCCGGAGACACCGGGAGCGCCGTGGGGAGCGCCTTCCAGGACGTGCCCGGCATAGACGTAACGATTCTCTTTCCCCGGGGCAAGATAAGCCCCCTCCAGGAAAAACAGCTTTCCACCTTCACCGGGAACATCCGGTCCCTTAGGGTGGACGGGGCCTTTGACGACTGCCAGAAGCTCGTAAAAACCGCCTTCACCGACGGGGAGGTGCGCAAAAAGCTGCGGCTCTCGTCGGCAAATTCAATCAACATCGCACGGCTCCTCCCCCAGAGTTTCTACTACATCCACGGGGCCCTTTCCGTGGCGCACCGCCGCAAAAAGGACCCCCCGGCGATCATCGCGGTGGTTCCCTCCGGAAATTTCGGGGACCTCACCTCCGGGCTGATTGCCCGGCGGATGGGCGCGCCGATTGGGGGATTCGTAGCCGCCACCAATGCCAACAAAACCGTGCCGGACTGGATGCGTACCGGGGAATATACCCCCAGACCCTCCGTGCAGACCCTCTCCAACGCCATGGACGTGGGCGCGCCGAGCAACTTTGAGCGCATGACGTCCATGTATTCCCTGGACGAATTCAGGTCCTTTATGACCGCCCTGTGGTTCAATGACCGGGACACCCTTTCCGCCATAAAAGCCTGCCGGGAAAAACACGGCTACCTCCTGGATCCCCACGGGGCCGTGGGCTATGCGGCCTGGGAATCAATCAGGAGAGGGGAATTCGGGGAGATTCAGGGGGGGGGAGTCTCCCTGCCTGCCTGGGCCGGAGCTGTCAGGGAGGGGAGGGCCGCGGGGATACTCCTGGAGACCGCCCACCCGGCAAAATTCGGGGACACCGTGCAAGAAGCCTGCGGCGTAATGCCGGACCTGCCGGAGAGTCTCAAGAACGTGCTTGCCCTGCCGGACCGGGCAATCACCATGCAAAACGACTACGCCCGGTTCAAGACCTGGCTCCTGGACACCCATGATTGAGGGCGTCAGGGCTGTTGCCTTCGACATTGACGGCACCCTCTATCCGTCATGGAAAATCAATATCCTCATGTGCGCCTATGTGCTCAAACATTTCTCCTTTTTTGCGGCCTTTAACCGGGTGCGCCGCACCCTTCACGCCAGGGGGGCCGTGGGGGAGGGATTCTTCACCCTTCAGGCGGAACTCCTTGCGGGGGAACTGGGAGTCACCCCGGAAGCGGCGAAGGAGGCGATCGACCGGCTCATCTATGCGGGGTTCAAACCCTATTTCCAGCGGATCCGCCCCCACAGGGACGCCCTGGGGACTGTCAGGGCCTTCAAAGCGGCGGGCCTCAAAATCGCCCTCCTCTCGGATTTTCCCCCGGACCAAAAGGGTGACGTGTGGGGCATCGCCCCCCTCTGCGACGCCGTCATCGGCACGGAGGACTGCGGGGCCCTGAAGCCGAGCCCCCTTCCCTTCCAGGCCCTCTCCTCTGCCCTGGCATTGCCCCCGGAGGCCATCCTCTACGTGGGGAACAGCGTAAAAATTGACGTGCGCGGAGCCCGGGCCGCGGGGCTCAAGACCGCCTTCATCCTGCCCCTGTGGCGGCGAATTTTGTCAAAACCGCCCAAGGAAGCGGATATTTCCTTTAAAACCTATCGCCAATTATGTCAATTTGTGTTAGAATAAGCGGAATAAGGGTGACAAATGTTCAGTGTTGTTGTTTCACTAATCACTATTGGGGTATGCGCGGGCTGTGTTTTGTTTGTCTTTGCCCGCGACCAAAATAGCAAAAATCTCGAGCAGGTACGAAAATTCATAGACAGAAAAAAAGCTGAACTTGACGCGGCGATCGCCCAGGAAAGGCAAAAACTGGAAGACGCCGCGGTCAGCCTGAGGACTCAGCAGGACCTGGCGGCGGCGGCGGTCAAGGCCCTCAAGGGCAACGCCGCTGAGTTTTCCGAGAGCGCCCAGGCCGTGCGGGGGGACATCACCGCCTTCAACGCCCTCGATTCCCAGGTGAGCGCGTACAAGGAAAAACTCAAGGACCTCTTCGAGATGACCTCCAATGTGGAAGAAAACCTGCGGCGGATAAAAAAAGAAGCGGTCCTGGTGGACAAGCTCAACAAACGGTTCGACGACCAGCAGCGCAAGGCCGATTCAATCGAACAGGGGTTCCCCAGGCTTTTGGCGGAATTTTCGGAGCAAAACACGGGCAAATTCAACGCCCTGCAAGAAAAGGTCCTCCATGACTTTGACGAGCGCGCCGCGGGCCTGGAACGCACCGTGACCGAGGCCGCCGAGGGCATGGAGCGCACCGCGGCCGAGACCACCCAAAAGATAGACGCCCTGGTTCAGGAGGTGGACTCCAGGATTGCCGCCGTGTTCGTCCAGGCCGCGGAACGGGTGCAGTCCCTCGAGGGGGAGGCCTTCGACGCCCTGCTCAAGCGGTCCCAGGAAAAACTCCAGGAAACCCAGGCGGCCATCTCCCGCCACAGGGACGAAGCGGAATCCCTCAAGCGTGATTTTTACGCCCGCCTGGAGGAACAGAAGGACGCCCTAAATTCCGCCCTCTTTTCCCAGGACGACAGCCTCCGCAGCAGGATCGACGAAGCCAACGCCAGGGCGGACGAACTCACCGGTGACTTCCTTCAAAAAATCGACCTCCAGCGGGAGTCCCTCTTCAGGGACCTTGAGTCCCACACGTCCCACTTCCAGGGGCAGATTGACGAGGCCCGAAAAACGGCGGAGGACTTCAAGACCCTGTTCGCCCAGGACCTGGCGGAGCAGCAGGGCAGCCTCAACGCGGCCCTCTCTGTCCTGCGGAAGGATTTCCAGGGGCAGATCGACGAGGCCCGGAAGACGGCGGAGGACTTCAAGACTCTGTTCGCCCAGGACCTGGCGGAGCAGCAGGGCAGCCTCAACGCGGCCCTCTCTGCCCTGCGGGAGGATTTCCAGGGCAAGCTCGGCCAGTCCCGTCAGGAAGCGGATGCCGTGCACCGGGATTTCCTGGACAACATCACCGCCCAGCGGGAGGTCCTGCACAACGCGCTCCTTGCCCGGGACAGGGACTTCCAGAACGAGCTCGCCGAGGCGCGGAGCCTTGCGGAAGGCACAAAGGCGGAATTCCTCGCCAGGCTCGACTCCCAGGCGGCGGAACTCATGGCGGCCCTGGAAAGCGTCGTGGGCGCGGGCCGGGCCTACGCGGAGGAGGAGCTGCAAAAGGGCAGGGACAAGCTGGCCCAATTCGCCGGGGACCTGGACAGCATGGGCGAGCGCCAGCGGTCGGAACTCCAGGCGCTTGCGGAAGCCGCCGCCAGGGGCGAGGAGATGCAGGGGAAGGCCCTTGCGGAGCTGGAAGCCCGGCTTGAGACCTACAGGACCGACATCCTCTACCGGTTTGAGCGGCTGGACAGGGTGTCCAACGAAATCGACCGGCTGGAGAAGAATCTCCGGGAGGCCATGAATCTGGCCGGTGAGCGCACCCTTGCGGAATTCGCCGGCTTCGCGGAGGCCCGGCAGGGGGAATTCGCCGCGTTCACGGAGTCCCAGGAGGGGTCCTTCGCAGATTTTTCCCGCCGGCAGACCGGGCGGATGGATGCGTTCCAGGCCGGGGCGGAGGAGCGGGCCGCCGGAATCGATTCAAAACTCAGGGCCCTGGAGCAGCAACTGGACGCCCTGCACCAGAGCGCCGTGGACAATGTCTCCACGGGCCTCAAGGAATTTGAAGAAGCCTTCTTTGCGTCCCTTGCCAGCAAGGGAGAGGCCGTTGACGGCGAACTCAAGTCCTGGAAGAACGAATTCGACCGCCGCCTGGGGGAACTTTCGTCAACCTGCGAGGAAGAGCGCCGGGCCCTCGAAGAGACCTACAGCGCCGGCCTCAAGGAGCGCATAGGGGCCCTCAGGGACAGGGTGAACGAGCGGGCCTCCCAGGTGGAAGACGAGGCCGACAGGGCCCAGGCGGCCCTGGAGAAGCGCATCGCCGCGGCGGAAGCAACGAGCGCCAAGTTTGTCGAGGACTACAAGTCCGGAATCGCCCAGGCCGCGGAAAAGGCCAACGCCTTCATCCGGGACTCCCTGGAAAAGCAGGCCGCTTCGGATTCCGAGGCAATCAAACGGTACGAAAAAGACATCCGCCAGAAGCTCGACGCCATCAGCGGGAACGTGGAGGCCTCCGAGGCCCAGAGCAGCGCGGTGCTGGAGGAAATCACCACGGACCTTGCCCAGTGGAAGGCCGCCGCCCACAAGCAGCTTGAAACAACACGGGATTCCTTCAACGCCACCCTGGACGCCCTTTCCAAGAACGCGGCGGCCCAGCTTTCCCAGGTGCAGTCCGGGTTTGAGGCCGGGGTGGAGCAGTTCAACACGGAATCCCGGTCCCAGCGCACCCAGATCATGCAGGAAATCGCAACCCTCAAGCGGGACGTGCAGGACGCTATCGGGGCCTACCGCGCCAGGTCCGCCGAGGCGATCAGCGAGTTCCAGAAGACCTACGACACCATGCTCGAAGAGACCGCCCGCAGGGCCAGGGAGCAGCAGGCGGATAACGACCACCAGATCCGGGCCATGAAGACGGCGGTGCAGGAAATCCGGGACAAAAACGAGGCGGCCCAGGCCCAGATGGTGCTCAAGATGCAGGCCGAGGCAAACGCCCTCACCATGACCCTGAACGACATCGACAAGCGGCTCAAGCAGTTCATCGACCAGACCGCGGTCTTCGACAGGGCCGACGAGCTCCGCAGGCGGCTCGACGACGCCCTTGCCCGGCTCCACGGTGACTTGGAAAAGACCGAGGCCTTCAAGCCCCTGCTGGCGGAACTGTCCTCGGGCTTCAGGCAGGCCCAAAAACTCGAAGAGGACCTCAAACAGAAGCTCGCCAAATTCGCCGCCGAAAAGAAAAACATCGACTCCCTCGACGCGGACTTCAAGCGCCTGATGGGCCTGTCCGACGGGATAAACAAGAAAATCCTCGAAGTGCAGGCCGTAAATGACGACATCCAGAACTACCAGGTGGAGATCCGCGCCTTCAAGGAAACCCTGGATTCAATCGCCGCCCGGTACGACAGGCTGGAGAAAAAAAATCCCGTCCTGGACCGGACTCTGGCTGATGTGGACAAGTCCTTCGAGAAGCTCCAGACCCTGGAAAAGGAGCTCGCCGCCTACGACAACCAGGCCAAGCGGTTCCCCGCTCAGATTGAGGGCCTCCTCCGGGACGTGAGCGCCGTGCTGGAAAGCGCCCCCAAAATTGACGAAGCTGTGGAAAAACTCGATTCCCTTGCGGGAATAATCGCCGAGACCGACACCAAGATAGAAACCGTAAAAACCTCCCGTGATGGTCTTGCCCGGGCGGAGCAGCGGATCCACGAGCTGATGAAGCGGGCGGACGAGCGGCTTGAGCTCCTCCACACCCTGGTCAAGGAGGACGACAAGCGCTCCCGTGGGGGGATCATACCGCCCTCGACCAGAGATATTGTGCGGCAGCTCCTCAAGGACGGATGGAAGCCCGAAGAAATCGCCAAGCGCCTCAGCCTGTCCAGGGCGGAGGTTGACCTGATTCTCGAAACTTCCCATTAAGGGAGTCATTTTCCCAGGCAGAATGTGGAGAACACCGTGTCGAGCACGTCCCCGGCGGTGACCTCCCCGGTAATCTCCCCCAGGGCATAGAGGGCGTCCTCGATGTCGGCGGCGGCGGAATCCGTTGTGAATCCCCGGGACGGGGCCTTTAAGGCGTGGACGACGGAATCCAGGGCCTCGGCGCAGGCATCTTTCTGCCGCCGGGACCCCAGGGCCGCCGGGACCCCAGGGCCGGCGCCTTCGATCGCCCCTTGCACCGCCGCCGCCAGGGCGGGGATACCCTCGCCGGTTTTGGCGCTCACCCAGAGGGCGCCCTCCGGGAGGGGCTTCCCGGTCCGGTCCGCCCGGTCCGCCTTGTTCAGGGCGATCACCAGGGGCTTTCCCCCGGCTTCCGCTTCCCTGATGAAGGCCGCGTCTTCCCCGTCCGGGCCGTCCCCCTGGGCGCCGTCAATCACGTAGACCAGGGCGTCCGCCTGGGCAAGGAGGTCCCTGGTGCGTTCCACCCCGGCTTTTTCCACGGGGTCCTCGCTCTCGCGGATTCCCGCGGTGTCGTAGAGGAGCACCGGGAGCCCCCCGAAGGAGGTCCAGCTCTCTATCCAGTCCCGGGTTGTGCCCGGGGTGTTGGACACGATGGACCGGTCTTCTTTTAAAAGCAGATTGAAGAGACTCGATTTTCCCGCGTTGGTCCTGCCGCAGAGGGCCACCCGCGCCCCGTCCTGGTAGAGCTTTTCGCAGGTCCAGGAATCAAGGAGCGCCCGGAGCCGCCCTTCCGCCTCCCGCAGGTCCCGGTCGTCAAACCGGGATGGAATCGCGTTTTCGTCTTCCGGGTATTCGATTTCCGCTTCCAGGGCCGCCAGGGTATGGAGGAGCAGGGTTTTGACTGCCCGGAGCTCCTCAAAGAGCGCCCCGGCGAGGCGGCCGCAGGCCCGCTCCCTGGCGGCGTCCGTTTTGGCGGCGATGATTTCCGCAGCGGCCTCGGCCCGGGTCAGGTCGGTCTTGCCGTGGAGGAAGGCCCGCAGGGTGAATTCCCCGGGCTCCGCGGCCCGGAAGCCGGTCTCCAGGAGGAGCCGGTAGATGCCCGTGCAGGGCGCGGCCCCGCCGTGGCAGTAGATCTCCACGGTATCTTCCCCGGTGAAGCTTTTGGGCGCCCGGAACACGGCGGCCATCACCTCGTCAATGGGGCGGCCGTTCCTGATTATCCATCCGTGGCGCACGGTTCCGGTCGGGGCGTTCACCAGGGCCTTGGGCCTGGAAAACACCCGGGCCGCAAGCTCGATCGCCCCCTTGCCGGAGGTTCTGATGACCCCCAGGGCCTGGGGGGCAAGGGACGTGGCAATGGCGGCGATGGGTTCGTCAGGGGTGTAGGCAGGGCGCGGCATGGGGAATTTTTAGCACACCCGGCGGGGGATTGTCAAACAGTCACTTACTTGCAGGAGCAGAAGGCCGCGGGGATCACATAGCCATCGCTCGCCGGGCCGGACGCCCCCTCAGGGGGCAGACAGGCGTCATCACAACCGGACTGGGGCGCCGTCCCGATTTTGAATTGGCCGTTGCTGTTATAATAGCCCACGCATTGTCCGCCGCAAGCCGTCTTTCCGCACCCCCCCAGAACCAGCGCCGCCAGCAGGCAAGGGGCCAAACCGTACAGAATCTTTCTGTTTTTCATAGATATGCTCCTTACAGTGGGCTTGCGCTCTTCAACGGCATTATACCCAAAAAAAGAAAACACCTCCAGCGGGACATGCTCCGGCAAGCCCGTGCCCCCCCCCCCCCCGGCCATAAAGGAGGGGGGGGGCAAGAGTTTGGGCGCGGGCCGAATGGGGTGGGGGGGG